>CAYLTH010000008.1:44114-47832 GCA_964386485.1 uncultured Bacteroidales bacterium
GAACCATTTTTAAACCATGTATACTGAGGATTGGTACCGCCATTCAAAGGATTAGCCGTAAAAATAACCTCTGAATTCTGACAAATCTGTTGTGAAGCATTCGTTGTAATACTAACAGAAGGAATCAGGCTAACCGAAATCTGAATTGCCAATACACCGGAACTGACAGGGTTGTTCATTACACACCCTGCATCAGATGTCATGGTACATTTCATTGTTTCTCCATTGTTAAAATTTGATGCGGTATAGGTCGGAGAATTGGTTCCGATGTTGATATTGTTGCGTTTCCATTGATATACCGGATTATTTCCCGGGTTAACAGCTTCTGCTGTAAAGGTCAGTGTTGTTCCGGTACATTGCGGACCAGGAGGGGATTGTATAAGATTTATTCCGCTGACAATCTGTGGATTGACTTGGATATAGTTCATTTTTACTGTACTGTTGGTAAGGCTTGATTTGTAAACAGTCAATGTTACATTGTATGTGCCGGGTGTTGAGTAGATATGGGTGGGATGTTGCTGTGTTGAAGATGTTCCATCACCAAAATTCCAGAACCAACTTGTTGGAGAACCACTCGATAAATCAGTAAAAACGACACCGGAATTACTGCAGATGGTTGTATTGTTTGCAGTGAAATTGGAAGAAATGGGTGCTGAACCCGTCATACTGATGTCGTCAATATAAAGGTTGTTCCCATTGCCATTAACTGCTTCAAATTTAACAAGAATGATCTGTCCGATATACGGATTCAGATTGATGGTTTCTGTTCTCCAATGACTGGCAGAAGTGGGAATAAATTCTGTTGTTGTGGCTGAACCCGTAGCCAGTATCGTTCCTGTTTTATTATATGGCGTGTCAAAATATGTATCCCCGCACTGCGTATAAATTACCACCCGAAGACTATCATGATGATTGGCATCGTATGGTCGATATGCAACTTTAAAGGTCATTTGGGCGGACCCATAACTACTCAGATTAACTGGTGGAAGTATCAGATAATCTTTTTGTCCGATCGTTCCATAATCCCGGAAATCCATGAATACGGCTTTTGTTCCTGGATCATTTCCGCCTACACCATTATAAATATTCCATGTGGTTGAATTGTCCTGATTTTTTATGGTAAAATGATTTGTGGACAGAGAACCGCTTTCGAAATTATCTGTAAAAGGAGGATTTTGCAAGGCGAGTGCAGTAATATAGTTGTTCACTACTTTAACATTGGGACCTCCCGGTCCGTTTGCCAGCAGACTGATTGTATATTGCCCCGGGCTGGTAAATTGAATCTGAGGATTTTGCGAAGAGGAACTGGTGCCATTTACATATAAATGTGTTGCCGGTGTTACTGTCCAGATCCAGGAGGAAGGACCACCTGTTGTCTGGTCTGTTAACTGAACAGTACTGTTTGGACAGGTTTCTGTTTTACTGGCAGAAAAATTTGTAACAGTTCCAATATTAACGGTAAATGAAATTGTTCCTGTTACACTTCCAATATTGGTAATATCTATGTTTGCAAGATTCCCGTTGGAAAAGAAACAGTTAGGATTGGAAATATTACTGAATTTAATTCTGCCGGCATCTGCACTGAAATGAGCCTGGTTGATCGTTCCATTTGTATTGATCGTTCCTCCGGGGCGATAAAGATACACCTCATCCGGCGGTCCGTCAGCGTTCCCGTCACCGGCCGTTGTACTAATCCTATATATCAATAAGCCACTGGCAGGGATTGAACTCTCAAAGGGTCCCTCCTTATTCCTGTATTCAAATACAAAATATTCGGTCGAAGATGCAGTCGAAAACATCTTGTAACAATTATTGGTTGAAGAAGTTACCGAATTCAATGTATATTCTCCTCCCACAGTAATCGGGGGAATATATGAAATCCAGCTTCCGTATTTGTGTTTCATGAAAGCACCCATCGACTGTGGAGGATTGGTCGTACTTTCCATGATATCCCAGGATCCAACCGGAGTATTTCCATCACCATTATAATGATAGAGATCCGGAGCACCCAGGGTATGAAACATCTCATGACATAAAACACCATTCCCGCTTCCGGTTAAGAAATCCTCCAGTTGAAAATTGTAATCCCAAACCCGTTTTCCCTGGATGTAAACCGTCTGGGAATAAAGGCTCCAGCGATGTGGCCATAGTAATGTACTCCAGGCTGTTGTTCCTCCTTTTATAATGAAACAAACATTGTCAACATAACCATCCATATCATGGTCGATATCCAGACCTGCCGGAACTACGGATGAAATGTAATTCACGGCATTTACCAGCAAGGTATGCTCACGCTCAGTGCGCTGGCTCGACTGATATCCATCCGGATTGCTCACGGCATTGTATGGCATGTAATATGAACGTGTATGACTGTCCTGATAAGAAATTATTGCAGGTCCGACAGGCGGTGGATAAAAGCTTGAATTGATCGACAAATTCTCGAAAGAGGCTTCCCTGAAATAATTATACATCGAGTTGAAACCCGGAATAGCTGAATTAAACATGTCATTATATACCGAACTCTGAGTGGAAAAATTTGTCTGATCACTGAATCGGATATAAACAACGAGATTGTTGATAGTTCCCATTGTCAAAGGTCCTGAAGGAACCAAATCGAGTGGCGGTTTCACCGGAGTCGCTGTTAAAAATGATTTTCGCATCTGTTGCTGCTTTTCAGCACTGATGTTGAGTCCGGGTGTCAGTGTACTTAAAGCCGGATCGCTCTGTCCGACAATTAATCCTGTTGGCACAAGCTCATCTCCTGCAAGATTGGCATAAACATAAAACCCGCTGATTGGATCGCGGGTTATTGTGAAATTCTGCTCATCATGGATACGATAGTAGAATTCATCTCCTGTTGCAAAAACTGCCAGCACAGAGCCATCCGGTTGTTCGATGGTTATCGGCACATTGTGAAGAAAAGCGGCCTGAGCTGAATAGAATCCGCCGAAAATTAGAATTAAGGGCAGAATCCGGAGTAAACGGGTTAGTTTCATGATATAAAGTATTAATCTGGTGGAGGCAAATACGAACCATTTACATCTCCTGTACAAAGTCCTTTAATATTGCGGATTACCGGTTCATTACCGGTCAAATTCAATACAGGGTTTTCAAAAACCCAATCTCCTGCCGGGAAACCTGTAACAACGCCGACAAACCGCTTCTGGACAGTTAATGCATCAATGGCATTTATGGTGTTGGTTCCATTAATATCTCCTGCTTTAAACCGTATGCCGCTCAATTGCATCATATTCACAAAATGCCGTAAAGTAAAAAGGGCATCTGTTGAATTCGATCCACCCCATGTTTTGGTACAGCTTAAATCAAGCGTGTACATGCCCGGAATGAAATCATAAAATGAATAATGACCGCTGATGTCTGTTGTTGTTGTCATTACAACCGTTTCTCCCTGTTTTAATCGCACAGTAACTCCGGATAATGGTGTTTGCTGATCATTGTCATAATAAACAAGTCCGTTCAGATTCGTAAACCCAAACTGAACTTCAATGCTGTCTGAACCCGCACAATATCCTGCATTGTAAACCGTCACCGAATATATTCCACTCGTATTCACTGTAATGGTTTGACTGGTTTCTCCAGTCGACCAAATATACGCCATGTATCCACTTCCTGCATCCAATATAAGACTATTATTTGCTGCAAGGGTTGTATCGTTCCCAAGAAATGGTTCCGGATACGATAATACTTCCAGAGTTAA
>CAYLTH010000009.1:0-3352 GCA_964386485.1 uncultured Bacteroidales bacterium
CCTGAAGGGGCTGAATATCAGATGATAAGATCTAATGCCACATGGACTGGCCCCACAATATTTATAAATTGCCGTCGGTTTTAACCGACGGATGATAGAGGATGGTAATTTTTCCCGACGCGGCAAAAGTTTATAAGATCGATGCAGTTTATTGGGAGGGTTGGATGAATCCTCTCAATATTGAAATTTTTTAAACCTTATTGCGAAAGATGTTTATTTCGATAAATTTGTCACAGGCATTCCGGAAATGTATCAAATTCAAAAAACACATGCTCTTCCGGTATACGTGGAAATAACTTTAAATACTTCCCTTTAGTGGCAATTTGAGAAACCTGAAAAAACGTACACAATGGCTTCTAATCAGAACTTTGTAGACTTCATTATTGAACAGATTGAGGGTGCCGGCGAAATTACGGCAAAGAAAATGTTTGGTGAATACGGAATTTATTCAAACGGAAAAATTTTCGGGCTCATCTGTGATAACAAACTTTTCATAAAGCCAACGAACGCCGGGAAGGAATTTATTGGCGATGTTATCGAAGCCCCGCCTTATCCCGGAGCAAAACCAAGCTTTTTAATTGAAGAAAAAATTGAAGACAAACAGTGGTTAAGTGAGTTGGTCAGAATTTCAGTCAAGGAATTGCCCTTTCAAAAAATTAAAAACAAAAAAAAATAACATTCCCAAACAAACCGCTATACCCGATTCCATTATTCCAGGCTAATCCACAGACCTGCAGTATATTGCATGGTTTTGTTCCAATAGTCGTTATTAACATAAGTACGCGTAATCTCGGCTTCTGTCATCAGTGTAAAGCGATCATTGATTATGTAGGATAAACCCAGCCGAAAACGGTATCCAAAAGCTCCCCAGTACGTTGATTCCCCGCTCTTGGAGAACTTGGATTTGGTGTCATATTCAATACCCACAAAGCCAATCAGCACGTCCATACCCGGGTATAGGCACAGACCCTTGTACTGCAATTTTGTTACATCAAATCCTACATCCATAAACGTATTGGTATACTTGTGGTAAACCTCATAGGTCGTATAGGTGTAGGACGTATCGTTGGAGAAATAATATCCTTGGCCAAATAAGGTGTCCTGCAAGGGATGAAACCAGGAATAGGTAAATCCCCAACGGAGCTGAACCCAGCTTTCATCCCGGGTTACAATATGAAGACCGAATACAGGTGCCTTTTTCATTACTTTGGCAAAATCGGTTTTCGGTACGACCAGTCCACCGGTCACTTTGATTTGGGCTGCCAGTTTTATACTCAGGCATAAACATAGGATTAGTAGTGCGTTTTTCATAGAGGAAGCTTTCACAAGGGGTCTTGTAAAATTATAGTTTTTTTCATTGGATGCATGTGAAAATGATGATGTGCTGATGTGGAGATGTGCTGATGTGCTGATGTGCTGATTGATTTGATGATTTGGAGATTTGGAGATTTGATGACCTGCCTGACTGCCTGCCTGCTGACGCAGTAAGGCAGGCCTCACGCAGGCAGGTTTGGTGATTTGATGGCGAAAACCCGCATCAATTCTTTGCATTAGCCCAACCTGACTTACCCCTGGCTTCAGCCTGGGGTTGTCGAAAACCCGCTAATCAATGAGCTTTAGCTCAAAACCGGCTTTGATTATCCGGAAAAACTTCAATTGGAAATTATCCGCCTTCAAAAATAATATACCTCCCAAATTTTTGATATTAATTTTTGTATATTTGATCGTAAAAATTTGCCAATCACCAAAATGCGCATTGCGCTTTTACTCCCAATCCCGGAAATATACGCAACTCTGGTTGAGTCTACATATGCATTTGGGGAAATATACGCAAACTGCGGATAGAAGGCATTATAGGCAATTTTAAAAGAACACCTTATGAAAAATGGTATTAGGTTACTATTTATGATGTTTGTTTTATCTATTTTCATTGGTTGTGGACCCAAGAAACCAGGTAACCCGCTATATATCATATCGAAACAAGATTCCATTAATAAAATTGGAGATACCTCCATTCCACCACCGCCACCTCCGCCGTCCCAGAAATTTAAGTGGTATACTAATGTGGTTTTTATCATGGATACCTCGGAGGTTGTTTATATTTATCAAACAGAAAGAATAATTAATAAAAATTTCAATGATTCTCTCGTTGAAGATTACGATTTGCCCAATTACATTGGGCTAAAACCTGAATACTTAATCACTTTTAACAGTAAATACTTATTACAATTTATTAAATCCAATCGCGACATTTTCAGATTAGATACCAATGAAAATATTACAAGTTGTGTATTTTACATTGCAAGCCCCAATGATACAATTAAAAACTCAGCATTTAATGAATTAACTAGATTTTTGTCAAAGACGAATGGGAAAGAAGATCGTATTCATTTTCTAATTCGCAGAACGACAGAAGAAGAGAATGCTGTTCTTCAATATAAACGTAAAAACCAGGAATATAATCCTTTAAGTGTAAATTGGTCTTCAAATTTTATTGATGGGAAAGTTCGACCATTTACTGATCAATATTTCAAAACTGAGGCACAATTATTTGATTGCGTTAAAGCCAAAGAGACTTTTAGAAAAAACAGCATTATACTTTATCCATCATTATAGCAAAATTACACAAAAAACTTCTCCTCACTAAAAACAAAAGCATCTCAAGTGTCACTTAATCAATATTTTGCTAAAAGCTTGACTATTAAAGGATGAAAAATCTATTACAGCTTGATCACATTTTTATTTGGGTTGAAAAGGATGCACCTGAAATTGAGATTTTTAAGAATGCAGGATTTACGAGCATAATTTCAGGAGCGCATAAAGGACAAGGAACAGCAGGGAAATATATTTTCTTTCTTAATTTCTACATCGAACTATTATATATTTCTGATCCGACAGAGGCTTTAAATAATCTCGACAATTTTGGATGCAATTATATTAAGCGTTCTGAGTGGCGTCAAAACAAATCATCATTTCTGGGATTAGGTCTTAAAATGACTTCATTTGATCAGAAGAATCTACCATTTTCAGTTAAAGAGTATAAATTGGGCTGGATGCGCGGAGATGGATTGTTAATGTCCACAGATAATCAAATTTCAGGCGATCCGATTGTGTTTATTTTACATCCGGATATGGAATTCCCGAATTATAATTCAATGGCAGAAATGCTGAGTGATAATAAACCTCATGATTTTAAGGAGAACCATATTCATGATAATGAGATTAAAACCTTAACATCCTATAAGATAACAACAACAAGTTCATCAGAGACGATAGAGAATATCGCTAAAAATGGAATTAGTATTGAGAAAGGAACCATGGAGAAACTGGAATTAACGTTTGACAACAATAT
>CAYLTH010000009.1:3452-33182 GCA_964386485.1 uncultured Bacteroidales bacterium
ACAAAAAAGCCGTCCCGGAATATCCGGGACGGCTTTTTTTATGCAATCTAAAAAAAATTAGATTTTGGGTCCGGCAGCACGGAGGCGCTGACCTTCTTCATTGTCGGTAAAGTTTTCGAAATTGGCGATGAATTTTTCGCCCAGACCTTTTGCTGAAGCATCCCATGCGGTTGGATCTGCCCAGAGGTTGCGCGGATTCAGGATGTGTGCATCCACATTCGGACAGCTTTTCGGGATATTCAAACCAAAGAACGGCATTTCTTCATACTCCACATTTTCGAGCGATCCGTCGAGGATAGCATCGATAATGGCGCGGGTTGAAGGGATGTCGATACGTTTTCCAACACCATAGGCACCACCGATCCAGCCGGTATTCACGAGCCATGCGGATGAACCGTGTTCTTTCATCTTCTTTGCCAGTTCCTGTGCGTATTTGGTGGGGTGGAGCAGGAGGAAAGCCTGGCCAAAACAGGAAGAGAAGGTTGGAGAAGGTTCTTTGATACCACGCTCTGTACCAGCTACTTTTGCGGTATAACCACTGAGGAAGTGATACATGGTCTGATCAGCATCGAGTTTTGAAACCGGAGGCAATACACCAAATGCATCGGCTGTAAGGAAGATAATATTCTTTGGGTGACCACCTTTGGAAACCGGTTTTACGATATTGTTGATGAAGTTAATTGGATAGGAAACTCGGGTATTTTCGGTTTTGGCATTGCTGGCAAAATCGATATTTCCTTCGGCATCATACACCAGGTTTTCGAGCAGAGCATCTTTACGGATGGCATTGTAGATATCGGGTTCGTTTTCTTTTGAAAGGTTGATGCATTTTGCATAGCATCCGCCTTCGAAATTGAAGATACCGTCATTATCCCAGCCATGCTCATCGTCGCCGATCAGGTTGCGCTTAGGATCAGCACTGAGTGTGGTTTTGCCGGTACCGGAAAGACCGAAGAAGATGGCAGTATCACCGTCTTTTCCTTCGTTGGCAGAGCAATGCATCGAGGCCATACCATGGAGAGGCAGGTAATAGTTCATGATCGAGAACATCCCTTTCTTCATTTCACCACCATACCAGCTTCCGCCGATAACAGCCATTTTTTTCTGTAGGTTGAACACCACAAAAACTTCACTGTTCAGGCCCATTTCCTTGTAATCCGGATTGGTTACCTTGCAGGCATTCAGCAGAACGTAATCCGGTTTGAAATCAACCAGTTCCTCGGTTGTCGGGCGGATAAACATATTTTTTACAAAATGCGATTGCCATGCAACTTCCGAAATCACGCGGATTTTCAGACGGGTACTTTCGTTGGCACCGCAATAGGCATCGGTTACATACAGTTTTTTACCACTGAGCTGACCTTCGGATAAACCTTTCAGGTGATTCCAGGTTTCCATTGAAACGGCTTTGTTATCAGAACTTTTACGTCCGGGAGTTGCCCACCAGATGTTTTCTTCCGAGGTTTCTTCCTTAACAATGTACTTGTCTTTTGGCGAGCGGCCGGTGAAGATTCCGGTGTCAACATTCACAGCACCACTTTTGGTTACAAAACCTTTGTCGAAACCTTCGAGTGCAGGATTGGTTTCATGTTCGTACAATTCATCATACGAAAGATTGTAATAGATCTCCTGAACCTGGTTAATGCCATACTGGGCGAGGTCGAGTTTTGCTGAAAGCTGTTTTAGAAGATCACCTGATGTTTCCATTTGCATTGAATTTAATGATTAATATGATAAATACAGATAGATGAATATCACGGGGTTGAATGGCTTAAGGCGCAGAAGAACATTTTTGATGTGTTCCCCTGCGCCTTTTAGCGCTTCAAAAGTATGAAATTATTTCTTAGCTTTTGCTTTTGTTTTTGCGATCTTTTCACGTACGACTGCTTTGGCAGCAGCGAGGCGTGCGATTGGAACGCGGAAAGGTGAGCAGCTTACATAATTAAAGCCGATGGTATGACAGAATTCGACTGAAGCCGGTTCTCCGCCATGTTCACCACAAATACCGATTTTCAGGTCTTTTTTGGTGCTGCGGCCTTTTTCAACAGCCAGTTTCATGAGTTGTCCGACACCGTCGAAATCAATAACCTGGAACGGATCTACCGGCAGGATATTTTTTTCGAGGTAATCCGGGAGGAAGCCACCGATATCGTCGCGGGAGAAACCGAAACTCATCTGGGTAAGGTCATTCGTTCCGAAAGAGAAGAACTGCGCCTGTTCTGCAATTTTATCGGCAGTAAGACAAGCTCTCGGGATTTCGATCATGGTACCTACCATGTGAGGAATTTCTTTCATTTTGAATTTCTTCAACACTTCGGCATATACACGGTCAACGATTTCATACTGATTCTTCAGCTCTGTATCCACGCAGGTAACCGGAATCATGATTTCAGGGAATACGTTCTTTTTGTCTTTGATCAGCTCGGCTGCAGCTTCAAAGATAGCTCTTACCTGCATTTCGGTGATTTCGGGATAGGTGATGCCTAAACGAACACCACGGTGACCCATCATCGGGTTGGATTCATGAAGAAGGTCAGCACGACGATCAAATTCTTCTGCATTGATTTTTAAGGCTTTGGCTAATTTTTTACGGCCATCTTCATTCTGTGGAATGAATTCATGCAGCGGAGGATCGAGGGTACGGATGGTAACAGGGAAACCGTCCATGGCTTCCATAGTACCTTTCATATCGGATTTTACAAACGGGAAAAGTTCTTCCAAAGCAGCACGACGTTCCACTTCTCCATTTGCAGCAATCATTTTGCGCAGGATAAAGAGGGGTTCTTCAGCATGTTTTCCATAGAACATGTGTTCTGTGCGGAAAAGACCAATACCTTCGGCACCAAAGGCACGTGCACGGGCAGCATCTTCCGGAGTATCAGCATTGGTTCTTACTTTCAGTTTACGTACAGAATCACAAAGTGCCATAAAACCCTGTAAACTTGGGTTTTCGGTAGCATCAATCATACTTACTGATCCTTCGTAAGCATATCCTTTTGAACCGTTCAGCGAAATAAAATCACCTTCTTTGAAGACTTTATCACCTGCAGTCATGGTTTTGGTATGGGCATCAATTTTGAGTCCGCCGGCACCAACGATACAGCATTTTCCCCAACCTCTGGCAACGAGAGCAGCATGACTGGTCATACCACCACGGGCAGTAAGGATAGCCAGGGCAGCACGCATACCTTCGATGTCTTCCGGATTGGTTTCTTCGCGAACGAGAATAACTTTTTTGCCTTGTTTGGCCCATTCAACAGCATCGGTCGAATTGAAAACGATCTGACCGGAAGCGCCACCAGGACCTGCGGGAAGACCGCTGCCGATTTTTTTGGCTTTTTTCTCTGCGGCCGGATCCAGAACAGGGTGGAGGAGTTCATCAAGCTGAGATGGCTCTACGCGCATGATGGCTTCGTCTTTGGTGATCAGTTTTTCATTGTACATATCCAGCGCCATTTTAACGGCAGCCGGGCCATTGCGTTTTCCAACACGACATTGGAGCATATATAATTTCTGATCCTGAATCGTGAACTCGATATCAAGCATATCATGATAATGCTTTTCGAGCGAACGTTCAATTTTGTGTAATTCTTTGTAAACCTTTGGCATAGCGGTTTCCAATGAATCAAGGTGTTGGGTATGTTCGTTTTTACCAATTTCATTGATCGGATTGGGTGTACGGATACCTGCTACCACGTCTTCACCCTGTGCATTGGCCAGCCATTCACCATAAAAATAGTTGTCGCCTGTTGCCGGGTTACGGGTAAACGCAACTCCGGTAGCGGAACTGTCGCCCATGTTACCGAATACCATACTCTGTACGTTTACGGCTGTACCCCAATCGTCGGGAATATTTTCGAAACGACGGTAAGAAATAGCACGTTTGCCCATCCAGCTCTGGAAAACAGCACCAACGGCGCCCCATAACTGTTCGTAAGCATCTTCCGGGAATGGTTTTCCCAAAACTTTTTTAACGACTTTTTTATAGATGTCGATGAGGGCTTTCAGGTCATCAGCGGTTAGATCGGTATCCAGTTTTGCACCTTTGGCCACTTTCATTTTTTCGAGTTCATGTTCGAGTTGAACACGTACACCTTTGCCTTCTTTCGGTTCAATACCGGCTGCTTTTTCCATTACAACATCCGAATACATCTGGATGAGACGACGCTGTGAATCATAAACGAAACGCGGATTTTTTGATTTTTTAATCAAACCGTCACGGGTTTCATCATTCAAACCAACATTTAAAACGGTTTCCATCATACCCGGCATCGAACTGCGGGAACCGGAACGAACGGATAAAAGCAGCGGATTGTTTTTATCACCGAATTTGGCACCCATTTCTTTTTCAACCTTCTTAAGGCTTTCTTCCAACTGGGCTTTTAACTCTTTGGGATACTGTTTTTTATTCTTGTAATAGGATGTACAAACTTCAGTTGTAATCGTAAATCCGGCCGGAACCGGCAATCCGATATTCACCATTTCTGCAAGATTGGCACCTTTCCCGCCAAGTAATTCTTTCATTGTGGCTTCTCCATCTGCCTTTTTTCCACCGAAGAAGTACACATACTTCTGTGATTTTTCTTTACTCATTTGGTAATCTCCTAATAATTAGTTATTTAGCTCTTAAAATGTGTTAATTTCGAAAAAGTTTGCAAATGTACTAATATTTGATGTATTCCTTATATTAATTCCTCATTTATAACAATACAATTGCTGTTTTATTGATCTTTAGGCTGAATTTGCATTGCTTTCCCCACTTCGTTAATGAATTGTGAAATCGGGAGAAACCATTGAATTTAAGTAAATTCTGTATTATCTTTGGAGAAATTTTAAACCCCCATCCCCATGAGAATTCTTAAAATCATCGGTATTACCCTCCTGATCGTTATCATCCTCCTGGTTGGTATTGCATTTCTTTTGCCAAAAACCATTACTGTTGAGCGTTCAATTGTGATAAAGGCAGATGCCGCCCTGGTATTTGAGCAGATTAATAACCTGCCGGAATGGAACAACTGGTCTCCATGGTATAAACTCGATACAGCTGTAAAAATGACATATTCTGATCCTTCTTCGGGTACCGGTTCATGGTATACCTGGGATTCAGAGGTTAAAAATGTGGGAAATGGAAAACTGACTATTACCAAAAGCCTTCCCAATGATTCCATTCTGACAGAGCTGGTGTTTATGGAACAGGGAGCCGCCCAGGGTGGTTTTGCTTTTTCCAAATCGGATTCCGGAACTCTCGTTAAATGGTTTATTTCTTCTAATCTCGGGAATAACCCGATTGCCCGATACTTTGGTTTGTTTATGGATAAAATGCTTGGACCTGATTTCGAGCAGGGATTACAGGACCTCAAGACCTATCTTGAGAGTCAGCCAGCCTATGCTGTTATGGAAACGACTGTCGTTGAAACACCCTATCTCTTTATCCGGGACACTTCCTCTATGGCAACCATCGGGCAGAAAATGGGTGAATTCTATGGTGAAATTATGGGCTATCTGCAAACACAAAATCTTCAGCCGGCAGGTTACCCTTTTGCCATTTATTATACCTGGGAAAACAATATTTTTGATATGGAATGCGGGATACCGGTTATTGCAGGTACCAAGCCAGCCGGACGCGTAAAAGCCGGAATTCAAAAAGCACAGAAAGTAGCAACTGTTGACTTTTACGGACCCTACGAAAAAACAGCTGATGCCCATATGGCCATTGAAGCCTGGATCAAAGCCAATAACAGGAAAGTTTCAGGGAGTCCCTGGGAAACCTATATTACAGATCCTTCAACAGAAAAGGATCCGAATAAATGGCTGACCAAAATTTACTGGCCGATCGAATAAGTTATTTTAAAAGCATCAAAAATCCTTTACGCAATTGCATGCCCGGGAGGACGTATTCCTTAATTTCCCGGAATTCAATGACATAAGAATAAATGCCAAATGGAGCAATTTCCCCCTTGAATTTGCCGTCCCATCCTTCATTGCATTGGTTCGATTCAAATACCAGCGTACCCCAGCGATCATAGATTACCATGTGAAATTCGCTGATATTCAGACATTCCGGTTTAAAGAAATCATTTAAATTATCGCCATCCGGGGTAAACGCATTCGGTATCCATATTTCAGAACAGCTTACTATTATAATGGTATCGGTGCTTATACAACTATCCAGGGTGGCTACTATATAATATAATCCTGACTGGGTGATTTGAGTAGTGGGCAACGATGATCCATTGCTCCAGAAATACTCATCAGCAAGGCCTTTGACCTCGAGTGTTAATTCTTCTCCGTTGCATAATGTTTGATCAGGACCTAATGAAATCTGAGGATGATAATTTACCCGTACATCAACAGAATCCGTGTTCTTGCAATTGTGATTCAGTGCATTAACCCGGTAATAGGTAGTTTGTTCCGGACTAAGATAATGACCCGGAGCGGTATTTCCAGTATTCCAGATCAATGTCGACCCTACAGGAAGTACACTGGCAATAAGGAATATGCTATCTCCTGCACAAATCCAGGGATCTTCAGGAATAAAACTTATTTGCGGGATCTCATTCACCAGAACGAAAACAGAATCTTTCACCGGACAAATCCCTGTTTGTGTACTTAGGAATACGGTAGTGCTTTGATTTGGAATGAGTTGTGTGCTATCTGTCAATGATCCGGTACTCCATTGATAGGTTGTCAGGGCCGAAGAACTCAATGCCAGCAGATTCAGGGTATCGCTCTGACAGAGTTCCGGGTTGGCGGGTGTAATCGTGATAAGAGGAGGTTGAACAACGGGCATTTCCGTGCTATCCGTTCCTGTACACCCATCAAATGTACAACTTACATAATACCAGGTTGTTATAATTGGAGTTTCATAAATGGTATCGGCAATGATACCGGTACTCCAGGTGAAAGGTAACCCACTCATATCCGAACTTACTGTCAACATTACAGAATCTCCGCGGCAAACGCTGTCGGCGGATTGAATAATCGCCAGTTGAGGAGTGGGTTTAACAACAATATCAATAAAATCACCACCCGTACAACCATTCACATCAGTTCCGATCAGGGTTACCGGCATGGAGAAACCGGGAGCAACATGAACTGTATTTCCATTCACTAAGAACGGGAGCCAGCTTGATGTGGCTGCTCCGGAGGAAGTAAGTGTAATACTATCGCCCTGACAAATTGTATCATCTGAAGCTGTAATGCTCATATTTACAGGTGGATACACAAAAATAAATACACTGTCTTTGTCCGAACACAAATTCCCGTCAGTTCCGGTCAGAACATAGGTTGTGGAGACAAGCGGGATATCCCAGATATCCTGTACAATCTGGTTTACAGGTTGCCAGGAATAGACAGATGCCCCGGAACCATACAGAAATACAGTATCATGCTGACACAATGTATCTTTGTTGAATGTTATTGAAACTGATGGATTGGGATGAACCGTTACCAGCACCGAATCTTTTCCAATACAGCCATTATAATTCCCGCTTACAGTAAAATATCCGGAAGTGGAAGGAATATAGTTCTGGCTACTGTTTGTATTGGCATTAAACCAGTTAAACTGAGTTGATGGCAGATTGGATACCACATTGAGATTAACACCTGATCCTGAGCAAATTTCCGAAGGTACAGAGGTTACAGTGAGTGATGGTTTGGGAGAGACCAAAACCGCTACCGTATCTTTATTTTTACAGCCATTGGAATAGGTTCCTGTAACAATGTAATTTGTTGAATTTACCGGATTAACCGTGACGCCTGAGGTTGTATAATTTCCGGGTGTCCAGATATAACTCAAGGCTCCGGTTGCAGATAAATTAACGTTTGCACCTGAACAGACACTATCCGGATTGGCATAGGCATTCACGGTTGGGAGCGTCAGAACGACAAGATTATATCCGGCCTGAGAACTGCAGTTGTTTTTTGTACCGGTAACAGTATAATAGGTGGTGTTTTGGGGAAATACATTAATGGAAGCCGTTGTGGCTGTAGTACTCCAGAGAAAACTTGTTCCGCTAAGGTTTGATTGTGCTGTCAGTTGCATGGTGTCCCTGCGGCAGATGGTATCATTTTGCGCCGATACTGTTAGCTGGGGGACGGGTTTAACATAAATATGAAATGTGTCTTTTTTCAGACAACCAAAAGAATTGGAAGCTGAAAGATATACGTTCAGAGAATAGGAAGGCGATTGCTGAAAAGAAGCAGAATTGGTTGAGTAGGGCAACCATAAGTATGAATTTGCTCCGGAGGCCTGAAATGTAACCTGTTCACCCGGACAAATGGTGTCGGGTGTAACGGAGGCTGTCAACGGAGGCAGCGGTACAACTGTTATTGTTTGTGTTTTTTTCTTTTTACAGCCATGAAGGTCGGTGCCGGTTACCTGATATGTGGTTGTGGCAGAGGGTTTAATATACAAAGGATTTTGTGTAGTATTGAGCGGAGCTCCCCAGGCATATGATGCTGCTCCGCCGGCTGTAAGCTGGATACTATCGCCACTGCAGACAGAGTCATTCGGGAAGCTGATCTGCGTTGAAGGCAGGGCAAATACATGGATGGCAATATTTTTGGTATCACTGCAGCCGTTTAACAAAGAAGTGACAGAATAACTCGTACTCGTTAGCGGGTGCACCTGCACGGAGCTGCCGATTGCCGGGATACTCCAGTTAAAAGTAGCTCCGGGAACAACTGAACTGCATTGCAGCGTAATCGTATCTCCCGAACAGGTCGTATCAGCGGTTGGATTCATGGTAATCCATGGCATTGGCTTCACAATAACATTGAAATTTGCAGTATCGCTGCAGCCGTTCAGACCGGTTCCCTTTACAAAGCCTGAAATATTGGCGGGAGGCTGAAATGTAATGGAGGATGTTACAGCGCCGGAGGGTTGCCATAACCACGAAAAAGCCCCGGTTGCTGTGAGTGTGGTATTCTGACCTTCACAAATGGAAACCGAAGGCGTGGTAATTTGAACATTGGGTAAAGGTAAAACACCGATCATGATACTATCAGCTGAATGACACCCATTCATTGTACCGCTCAATACATATTTTGTAGGCACAGTTGGACTCACATAAATAGCTGTATTCGTGGATGTTGTACTCCAGTAGAAGGTGGTATTGGCTAAACTTGAATTGGCTGTCAGGAGCACGGAATCGTTTAAACAGATTGTATCTTCCGGTGCTGTGATTGAAATATGCGGCACAGGTTTTACGACAATATCGAAGGAGTCTGTATTGATACATCCGAAATCATTCATTCCAAGTAAATACCCGGAAAAACTACTCAACGGAATTTCTGTAAAACTGCTCAGGTTAGTTCCCATGGGAACCCAGAAATAGGAACTGGCTCCATTGGCCTCATAACTGACACTCTCTCCCGCACAAACGATGCCGGGTGAGACAGTGGCGGTTACCAACGGCAGCGGAACAACAATAACGGTATAAGATGCATTATTTTTGCACCCATTCAGATCGGTACCTGTAACGGAATAAACTGTGGTTGACTGTGGTTTAACCCAGTTAGTGGAATTCTGATTCAGTATGGGTGCCGCCCAGGTATAGGTGCTTCCTCCTGAGGTCATAAGTAAGAGACTGTCATTGAGACAGATAGAATCATTGGCTGCCAGTATTTCAATATTCGGAAGCGGATTTACAACAATGTTAATGCTTAAACTGTCTTTACAGCCATCCTGGGTACCAACCACCTGAAAAGGTGTGGTTAGTGTGGGTTGAATCAGAATAGAACTGCCGGTTTCGTTTGTGTTCCAAAGATAGGTGGCAGACGGATAGCCGGAAGTGACTGTCAATGTTGTTGTTTCACCAATGCATAGTGGATTTTTGCCTGAAGTTATGTTGAGGTTTAAATCCGGGATGATGGTAATATGGGCGCTGTCAATAGCGAAGCATCCGAGCGTGTCGGTCATTTTGACCCAATATAGGTTTGTGGTTGCGGCTTGAAGAGATTGGGAGGTTGCTCCGGTACTCCACAGGTACTGATCATACCCGGAAGGTGGATTCAATAGTAAAAACGGACTGAAGCAAACAATTGTATCTTTAAAATTATCTTCAATATGCTGAACTACAAGTATATAAGAAGAATCATAGCAAAGGAGGGGAGGATCAGTAGCTGTATTGCCGGGAAAACTTGCTTCAACATAATACATCGTGGAAACCGGAGGAGAAACTTTTGGGGTCTGGAGGCCCGGGTCAGTGAATGAAGCTGCCGGACTCCAGGTCCAGGTTAATGCCGGAGAGGCGTATAGCTGGATACTATCTCCGAAGCACATCGTATCGGCATGTATTGTGTGAAAATTATTTATATGGAGAGAGATAGTATCAGTGTATGTACATCCCACATTATCGGTAGTCCGGAGCCAGTATTTTCCTGTTTGTGTGGCAGTCAGAGCGGGTGTGTTGTTTCCTGTACTCCAGAGATAAGACGTATAAACCGGATTAACCTGCAAAGGGTATGGCGTATTGTTGCAATAGGAGGTGTCGGAGCCTAACTCGAAGGAAAGATCAGGCTTGTTAAAGATCTGGATGGTGTCATACATAACACATTCATTGGTAGTGACCTCTACCCAATAGGTGCCGGCTTCATAAACAGCGAGTGTCTGTGTTGTATCACCCGTACTCCAGAGATATTGGTTGCGTGGACCGGGGTCAAGAATTGCAGGAACATTAGCACATTTCAGGATATCAGGCCCCAGATCAATCTGGCTGAAGTTGGTCAGATAACCATAAACACTCCGGCCTGTACCGCCATTAATAACACCCATGATAAAATCGCCGCTGTCGTTGGTCATGAAATTGTAGGTTTCCGGAGTAACAAAAGGGCCAAGATCAACCCGGGCTGCAACCCACTCATTGTTGGTTCCGGGCACAGTTGTAAACATCCCCGGAGTAATGATGCCATTGATTCCATTGAGTTTAAATCCATCCTCATTTCCTTGTTTAGTAATAAGCATTGCGTAAAAACTGTCACTAAAGTAGCGGGTAAATGCGACACGTTGCTCACAGGAACTTTTTAAAGCAGGCAGGATCGGACAACTCATTTCACAGCCAAAACCGCTAAGATGCATGACATACGCTGCATTTGAAGTACGAATGTAGGTGTAGGGTTGGGTAATATCGAGGCTGAAGGTTTGTCCGCTTTGCAGGGTAGCCACCGGGACAGGGTTTCCATCTATGTAAATATTTGTATTGTTATACGGGGCAATGATATAGGCCTTGTCTTTGATATTCAGAAATCCTTTGATGAGAATATATTCTGTATTGATATGTTGTACCGGAACAATCTGATCTCCACCGAGATCGGCACAAAAACCCCATGCCGCTCCGATCATGGTATCGTCTTTTACGGTGACTGCGATATTTTTATTTGAAACAATTTTAGAACCATTCAGATGTTGATTTGCATTGATACCCGTGGCTCTGGCTGAATAAGTCTGTCCTTTCTGCAGAATAATACTAAAGGGTACATTCGCAATATGACCGGTAATATCTTTGGATGGAGTTATGGTAACGAGGGTGTTGTTTTCGGTAGCCACAATGTCAAAACTATTGAAAGCAAATCCTCCTCCGTTTACAGCATCAGTTTGAAAGGGTGTAAAGAAAGTAGTCCCGAGTGCATTTCTCCCTTTCAGAACAAAAATATCCGGATTGGCAAGGTTTTTAATCTCATAAACGGCTGAAACCGGTCCGTTGGCAATGATTTGAAAGCCTTTATTTTGCGGTGAATCCGGGATCGAATTTTCAAGAAGATCAATTGCATAAGTAATGTCGACCAGATTGGCTGAATTAGCGGCCAGAGTGAGGTTAATCGGGGTAAAAGCAGGTTCGGCAGGCATCAATAAAGTACAGGTAACCGGTTCATCATAGGTCAGGATCCGCATAAAAATGGGCCGGTCGCCATGGGTATCGGTTACTTCGGGGACGGCAAACCAAAAAACAGAATCTACCTGTGCAATGGATACCGGCATGATAGCAAAACATAACCCAAGAATTAGAAACAGATTTTTACAGTATTTTAGCATAATGCTCATGGCACTCAAAATTATCCGAATATGGGATAAAGATACATCAACAAACAAGCAATTTCAAGCAGGGTCTGTTGATTTTTTAACATTAGTTTTTTAATAAAGACAGTAACTAGCAGCGAATAGTTGTATTGCAAAACAGGGATTCCTGTTATATAGCGGAAATTCATCTCATTTTTGGAAAAATGCCTTATAAAATAAAAAACACGACCTGAAGAAGATCGTGTTTTTTATGACAATGTTCATAACTTATTTTGCGAAAGCAACAGCTCTGGTTTCGCGGATAACTGTAATTTTAATCTGGCCGGGATAGGTCATTTCATCCTGAATTTTCCGACTGAGATCGAAACTGAGTTGGGTAGCTTCTGTATCGGATACTTTTTCTGCTCCGACAATGACGCGAAGTTCACGACCAGCCTGAATGGCATAGGTTTTAACTACACCCGGATAAGATGAAGCGAGTTCCTCCAGATTTTTAAGACGCTGAATATAGGCTTCAACCACTTCGCGGCGTGCACCAGGCCTTGCACCGGAGATAGCATCACATACCTGAACAATCGGAGCGATAAGGCTTTCCATTTCAACTTCATCGTGGTGAGCACCGATAGCATTGCAAACTTCCGGGCGTTCCTTAAACTTTTCTGCCAGTTTCATTCCCAGGATAGCATGGGGTAATTCCGGTTCGTTATCGGGTACTTTTCCGATATCATGTAAAAGTCCGGCACGTTTGGCAAGTTTTGGGTTCAAACCAAGTTCTGAAGCCATGGTGGCACAAAGGTTTGCAACTTCTTTGCTGTGCTGCAAAAGATTCTGTCCGTAGGATGATCTGTATTTCATGCGGCCAACCATACGAACCAGTTCGAGGTGCATCGCATGGATTCCGAGATCGATGGTGGTCCGTTTACCAATTTCAATGATTTCCTGTTCGATTTGTTTTTTTGTTTTGGCAACAACTTCCTCAATACGGGCAGGGTGGATACGTCCGTCGGTAACCAGTTTGTGAAGACTTAAACGGGCGATTTCACGCCTTACAGGGTCGAATCCGGAAAGCAGAATAGCATCAGGAGAGTCATCAATGATAATTTCAACGCCGGTTAATGACTCAAGTGTACGGATATTTCTTCCTTCACGACCAATAATTCGTCCCTTGATTTCATCATTTTCGATGTTGAATACAGAAACTGAATTTTCGATGGCATGTTCGGTGGCTGTTCTTTGAATTGTTTCGATAACAACCTTTTTAGCTTCCATGTTTGCCGTCATTTTCGCTTCTTCAACGATGTCTTTGACGTAAATCATGGCCTCAGATTTAGCCTCTTCTTTCAGTGAATCAATAAGTTGTTCACGGGCATCTGTTGCGGAGAGACCTGAAATTGTTTCAAGCTTGTCGATCTGGGTTTTGTAAGCCTTGTCAACTTCTTCCTGTTTCTTCTCAAATAATTCTACCTGAGTTTGAAGACTTTGTTTTTGCTTGTCAATCTCTTTTTGCTTGCGTTGCATTTCTTCAACGCGCTGGGCAAAGGCTTTTTCTTTCTGATCGAGTTGGATTTCAATTTTTTGTACGCGGTTGTTTCTTTCGTTGATTTCGCGTTCATGTTCGCTTTTCAACTGTAGAAACTTTTCTTTTGCCTGGAGCATCTTTTCTTTCTTGATAACTTCCCCTTTATCTTCAGCTTCTTTTAACAAAAGCTCACTTTTTCTCAGGAAAGTCTTGCGAAGTACAGTGGCTGTAAGCACACCACCGATAACAAGGCTCAACAGGGCAACAATAAAACAAACTATATAGGTCATAATCTGTGGTTTTATAAACCATCAGAATAGGAAAAAACCCGCAAAGTTCCAGGGTTTAGGAAACCCCAGGTGCCACGATTAGAGGTGCCTGAGAGTTCGAACGTCCACTGTCTTCCGTAGAAGTACCACAAGGGTTGAGGCCTGTTCTTGTCCCCAATGAGCTTTCCTCAGATGGGAAATATGTTGAGTTTCCAAACATTGCCGGAACAAATGCGGGTTATCTTGAATATGTTATGTAAAGAACGGTAATTATCAACGAATTAAATGGATTCCGTAAGTACTTTATCCACATCTTTAAGGCGGTTGATCAAATCTTCGGGAATCGTTTTAGGCTTGCTTTCTTCAGTCAATAAGGCTGTTGTAAATTGCAATACTATCATTGCCAGTAAATCCTGTTTATCCTTGAAAGCATAACTTTGTGCATATTCCTTTACTTTCTGATCAATTAATTTGGCTGCCTTTTGAACAAGATCGAGTTCCTCCACCCCGACCGTTAACCGATATTGCCTTTCAGCGATGAGTACTGTTATTGCTTTGTCCTCCATTAACCTTCCATCTTGTTTATCAGGAATTTAACATTCCCATGCATTTATCAATTTCCCGTAACATTTCATTGATCTTTTGTTTCGCATCAATGTTCTCTTTTCCTTTTTCTAATGATTTGGTGATTTTTATAAATTTGATTTTTTCTTCTAACTGAATAATGGATTGTTGTTGGTCGATATTTGTTTTTTGTAATTCAAGTACCTTATTCTTAAGAATTTGAATTTCATCCTGATCCTTTTTTCTCAATGAAACAAGTTGTTTCACTTTGTTATCAATGTTGATAATAAGTTGGTCTGCTTCGTTCATCTCAATAATGGCACTTCAGGATTAGATTGCAAAGATAAGCGGATACATGTATCAATGCAAGTACTTTTCCCAAACAGATTCATTTTTAATTGATTCTCCCGAAAGATTCAGCTATTTAGGGCCAATTGTTTATTCTTTTTGGTAAAAATTTCAACTTTTGCTTCCGACTTGAGGGCTGTTTGCACTATATACAAAAAACAACAGCCATGAAAGAAGATTTTTTACAGTATGTATGGAAGCATAATCTGCTTCACTTGAATTTATTTACGACAGAAAATGAAGCTGTCAGTATTATTCACCCCGGATGGTATAATTCGGATTCCGGTCCCGATTTTTTTAATGCACGTATCAGGATAGGAGAGACTGAATGGGCCGGGAATATTGAAATCCACGTGCGGTCATCGGATTGGATTTTACATTGCCATGATCATGATGATGCCTATGACAATGTTATTCTGCATGTTGTTCTGCATCATGACCGGGAAATTCTCACAAAACAGGGGGTGAAAATCCCTGTTCTTGAAATGAACCGCAATTTTGACCAAAGCCTATACCAGCATTATCTGAGATTACTTGTCAACAAAAACCAGATTGCATGCGAAAAAATGATTGGGGATGTGGAGGTATCCAGGTTGCAAAACTGGCTCGACAGGATGATCATCGAACGTTACGAACGCAAGGAAAAGCTGTTGATTGAATCGATGCATCATAACGGAAACAATATTGAAGAACTGTTTTACAGGAAGATGGCAGAAAGTTTTGGGATGAAGGTGAATGCGGATGCTTTTGCCCTTCTTGCAAAAAAAACGCCGATGAAACTGCTTAGCCGCCATGCGAATTCAAATATGGAAACCGAAGCGCTGCTGTTTGGTCAGGCCGGATTTCTGGAGGAAACATTCAGTGAGCAATATCCTGTCTTGTTAAAATCTGCCTATCATTATTTCAGACAAGTATATCAATTAACAGAGATGGATAAGCATGTCTGGAAATTTCTCCGGATGCGGCCTGTAAATTTCCCCACGATCCGGATTTCTCAGTTTGCTTCCTTATTGTGTAAATCTGACCGGATATTCAGTGATATTTTAGCCACAGATGATTTGCCGGGACTGAAACGTATATTTGAACTCGACAGTTCTTCTTACTGGCAGGATCATTACCTGTTTGGCCGCTTAAGTACACCCAAAGATAAACGGCTTGGAAAGGATGGAAGTTCCTCTTTGCTCCTGAATGCGGTAATCCCGTTTAAGTTCTTCAACGCACGCAGGTTTCATGCAGATGATACTGCAGAGAATGTTCTGTCAATGCTTCATGATATTGATTATGAGGAAAATTCAATAACAAAATATTGGGCGGGTCTGGGTGTTCCGACAAAATCTGCCTGGGATAGTCAGGGCCTGATTGAGTTAAAACATCATTATTGTGATCAGAAAAAATGCCTGAATTGCCACATCGGACAACATCTTTTACAGCGTAACGCCAGTGTAATGACAGGTTAGACTACTTAATCCTTTTTGGCGAATCCAATATTCCGCAAATAGTAAACCGGAATTCCCAGCAAAACAATAATCAGACCGGGCCATGTATATGCTGGTTTATAGATCAGGAGGTCAAGCATAATGGCGCTGGCCATAATGATATACAAAGCTGGAAGCCAGGGATATCCAAATGCTTTGTATGGCCGCTCTGCATCTGGTTTCTTCTTTCGGAGGATGAATATTCCGGCAATCGTTAAGGTATAGAATATCAGCACTGCAAAAATTACATAATCAAGTAATTGTCCATAGGTTCCGCTTAAGCACAGCAGGGAAGCCCAGATTCCCTGGTAAATCAGACCGTTTGCAGGAACACCATTGGAATTCAGCGTCCCGGTTTTTTTAAAGAAAAGTTTATCAGCAGCCATGGCATAGTAGACACGGGCTCCGGAAAGGATTAATCCATTGTTGCACCCGAATGTCGAAACCACAACAAAGGCAGCCATGATCAGAGCGGCATTCGAGCCCCACAGACCGTACATCGCAGCACTTCCGAGGCGGTCGTAGGTTGCAAACTGAATACCTTTTTCAAATACATCTGCTCCATTGGCAACACCCCGTATGGGCAAAGCCTGCAAATAAACCAGATTTGCCAGAAGGTATATTATGGTTACAATCAGGGTTCCGAAAAATAAACTCAGTGGGATATTGCGTTTGGGGTTTATCACCTCGCCGGCGGTAAATGTGATGTTATTCCATGCATCTGAACTGAATAATGAACCCACCATAGCTGTGCCGATACCCGTCAGGATAGCCAGAGAGGAAAGTGGAATCGGATTGGAACGGTCACCGCTTGCTGCATCCCAGAAAACAGAACTGTTAAACGCAACTGCATCTGCGTTTCGTGCCAACAGGAGTCCGATCACGATAAAGACCAACAGAAACAGTACTTTCGAAATTGTAAATGTATTTTGAATTGATTTTCCTGTTTTGATACCCCGCGTATTCATCCAGGTGAGCAAAGCAATGCTGCCAATGGCAATGAGTTGTGCAATATTGATTTTAAACCATCCAATCTCAAAAAGGATGTGGTTCTCTGAAAGTGTGGGAATCAGGACACCCAGAAACTTGGCAAAAGCCATGGCAACTGCTGCAATTGTCCCGGTCTGGATGACCAGAAAAACAGTCCAGCCATACAGAAACCCTGCCAGTGGATTGTAAGCTTCCCGCAAATAAACATATTGTCCGCCTGCTTTGGGCATCATGGCAGCCAGCTCTCCATAGCTCAATGCTGCAATAATGGTTAATATACCTGTAATGATCCAGGTTACAAGAAGCCAGCCCGGTGAACCCAGAGTCCTTGACATATCTGCACTTACAATGAAGATCCCGGATCCGACCATTGACCCGATCACAATTGCTGTGGCATCAAATAATTTCAAACTTCTTCTGAATCCCGATTCTTCCTGTTTCATGAAGGTTTATTTAGACGGGTTGTTCAGTTTACTGTGTTTTCTACCGTAAAAGTAGTAAATCAGAAATCCTATGGCCATCCATACAATCAGACGCAACCAGGTTTCGAGTGGTAATGCAAACATTTGTGCCAGACAAATTAATGCACCCAGAATTGGAATAAAAGGAACCCACGGGGTTTTAAAGGGACGCGGGATTTCGGGACGGGTTTTACGAAGAATCACAATACTGACACATACTATGGTAAAGGCAAGCAGTGTGCCGATTGATACCAGTTCGCCGAGTTTGCTGATCGGCAGGGTGCCTGCAAATATCATAGCTACGAGACCGGTTAATATAGTACTGATATAAGGAGTTTTGTATTTTGGATGGACTTTATGAAATATCGGGGGAAGCAAACCATCGCGGGACATGGCATAGAAGATACGTGGTTGTCCGAGTAACATAACCAGAATAACAGAACTCAAACCGGCAAGTGCTGCAATTTTGATAATAGGTCTAAGCCAGAACATGCCTTCACCCATCGAATCCACACCAACGGCTACCGGATCGGACACATTTAAGAAGGTATAGCTGACGATACCGGTGAGGACTATTGCAACCAAAATATAGAGAACAGTTGAAATTCCGAGCGATCCCAAAATTCCGATGGGCATGTCCCTTCGAGGGTTTTTTGATTCCTGGGCAGCCGTGGAAACAGCATCAAACCCGATATAGGCAAAAAAGATTACTCCGGCTGCACGCAGGATACCTGACCATCCAAAATGGCCCCAAACGCCGGTATTCTTTGGAATGAAGGGATGCCAGTTGCCTGCTTTGACAAATGCAAACCCGATGGCAATAAACATCAGAATAACACCCACCTTTACAATGACCATAATATTATTGAAATTGGCTGACTCGCGTATACCTATAACCAACAGTGCAGTAATTGCGGCAATGATTAATACGGCAGGAAGGTTAAAAATGGCGGTGACCTGTGGCAGTGAACTGGCCTCTATGCCTTTTGCAGCAAGTGTTTCAATCAGTTGACGGGTCGATTCCATCCAGCCGATATCGGGTACCTGGATCATCGTAGTTCCTGTTGCAGCAGTATATGCCGGTGGTATTATGATATCAAAATCGCGCAGAAAACTTACAATATATCCTGACCATCCCACCGAAACGGTGCTGGCGGCAAACAGGTATTCGAGGATGAGGTCCCAACCGATTATCCAGGCCAGAAATTCTCCCAGAGTTGCATAGGAATATGTGTAGGCACTGCCTGCAATCGGGATCATGGAGGCAAATTCAGCATAGCACAATCCTGCAAAGGCACAAGCCATACCTGAAATCATAAACGAGATGACGATGGCTGGTCCTGCATATTGGGCAGCAGCCTGACCTGTGAGAACAAATATTCCGGCTCCGATAATACCTCCGATTCCTAAGGTGGTCAGGTTCAGTGCTGTAAGTGTACGCTTAAGCCCCGGGGCTTCCGATTCCTGCATTAGTTGCTGCATCGGTTTTATTGTAAACAATCCCATAAAAAGCAGTATTAGTCTGGTTTTTGAATAACAAACCTAAGGTTTTTTCTGATACTCCTGTGTGATCAGAATAAAAAATATCGGATTTCGCTTCCGTTTTGCCCTCCCAAAACAGTATATAAGAGAAAACAACACATGGAAAGCTTTAAATCTTACTTCTATTTCACCAAAAGTGAGCGTATGGGAATTCTTACCCTCATTTTTTTTATTGTACTCTCAATGGCAGCACCCTCAGTTAGCAGATTGCTGTTGGCAGGAGAATCCGGATTTAATGAAGAAATAAGCCCGGAAGTACAGGATTTTATTAATTCTTTATCAGATACGAATATGCAGAAAGATCAGACTTATGTAAGCCAGGAAAATGAAAATTCCTACCCGGCTGTAATTCGGAATTTAGACACAAAAGTTTCTAACTACAGGGAAAACCAGCATTTTCAAAACATGAACAAGCAAGTATCAACACAGGTGCAGGTTGAACTTAACACGGTGGATTCAATTGGATTTATCAGGTTAAATGGCATAGGTCCGGCATTTGCTCACCGAATTCTGAAATATCGGTCTCGTCTGGGTGGTTTTGTATCTGTTGAGCAACTTCTTGAAGTATACGGATTTAATCAGGAACGTCTGGATGCCATTCGTAAAAACCTTTCAATAGATGCTTCCGTAATTCACAAAATTAATCTTAACCAGGCTTCGTTTAAAGAAATTATGCGTCATCCTTACAGCAGTTATGAAGTTGCAAAATCCGTCTGCAATTTCCGCACGTCTTACGGGAAAATTGAAAAAACAGAAGACCTTCGGAAAGCCAGGGTAATAAATGACTCAACGTATTTTAAGCTACTTCCCTACTTAAGTGTCGAATAAGAGCTGTTTTTTAATACTTTTGAGGCTGAAATCGAATTTATTATGCCGGAAAATTCCATTATAGATATTCAAAAAGTGTCGGTTTTTCAGAATAATATTCTGATTCTGACCAATGTAAGCTTTTCTTTGGCTGCCGGAGAATTTGTATACCTCGTCGGTGCTACCGGCAGTGGTAAATCAAGTCTGCTGAAAACCCTCTATGCGGATCTGCCCCTGGTTGATGGATATGCTGAAGTAGCCGGCTTCAATCTCCGCACCTTGAAACGCAAAGAAATTCCTTTTTTACGGCGGAAACTCGGGATTGTTTTTCAGGATTTTCAATTATTAACCGACAGAAACCTGAATGATAATCTTTTGTTTATCATGAAAGCGACGGGTTGGAAGGACAAAAGAGCTATGCAGGAAAAAGTACAGGAAGTCCTCACTAAAGTCGATCTTTCAACAAAAGGGTTCAAATTGCCGAATCAATTGAGCGGAGGAGAGCAGCAACGACTTGGTATTGCAAGAGCATTAATCAATAGTCCGCAGATTATTCTGGCAGATGAACCAACAGGAAATTTGGATCCGATAGCTTCCGAAGGTATTCTTCAGCTTTTGAAAAATATCAGCGACGGCGGTTGTGCTGTTATTATGGCAACACATGATTATGCTTTATTCAAACGTTTTCCTGCCCGTACTTTAAGGTGTGAAAACGGACATCTCTTTGAAGGTATTTCTTAATCTAGTTAAAGAGCATATCAAAGAGGATGTCAGCGTTGTATATGTTTGAGAATCCGTTGTTTAGGAGTATTTTGCTTCTTTTCTCAATGTCAATCATACTAAATGGCACCCCCATCAGTTTTTGTATCTGCTCACGCATCTGTTCTGCTGTGTTTTCGATATAACAAAGTTCTTCCAGTCCGGTATCTTTTACCATGGGGTAATTTACAACGCAATGCCGGCCGGTATAAAGAGCTGCAAGAAGTTTTAGTTTGATACCGGTTGCCTGGAAGGTTGGCAACACATTGATATGTGCCTGCTGCACCAGGGTATAAATGTCCTCTGTATTAAGCCCTGTCCGAAGCTCAATATTTGCGTATTTTGATACAGTTTCCTGCAGTTCCTTCGATGGTTTATTACCTGCTATAATTAATGGTATGGATGTTTCTCCAAAAACCTTTCTGACCAGAAAGAGGGCAGCTTCATTATTCTCTCCCACTTCAAGGCTCCCGTGATACAAAGCATATTTTCCGTTCCCTTCCATATTATTCATCTCCGAAAATGGATGAAAGGCTGAGACCTTAACAACATTTTTGTATTTTTTACTGAAGTAAAGGCTGTCGTTAAGCGAAATGGCTGCAACACCATCAGCATTGTTTAAAACAGCCTCGAACTTTTTCAGGCGGGCAGATTCAGCAAAGAAATACCAGCGTCGTAAAATGTTCTTCTCAACTTTACCCAGACTTTCGTAATAGTCATGTTCTATGTTGTGGGTCCTGACAATTTTTTTTCTGTTTGCCAATAGCGGATGCGACAGCAGATGGCAGGAATGGAGCCCTTCAAATAAAATCGGTTTGTCATCTTTTAATAATTCCTTCAACAATCTTTCAGATGTTCTTGACCTTACAATGTAGGGGAGGGTTGTGAATAACTGCCATGGATTAATGTTTCTGGGATAGTAATCAACAGTTTTACAGTATTCTAACAGAATTTCAGCAGGACCTCTTCCGTACTGAAAACAATGTAAATGAATTCCGGCCCCTTTCTCCGACAGCATCTTGATTTTATGAAATACATCAATAGCGCCCCCATAATTTACAGGAACAGGAATATCAAATGATACCAGATGAAAAGAATGATCAACAGAATTTGGCATAGTTTTCAATAATAACCTTTTCTTCTTTTTCCCAACACAATTCCCGGGCTGCAATTTTAAGATTTTCTCTCCATCTCTCCATATTTATTTTATCAGAAAGCATAGATTGAATGAGTTGAGCAATTTTTTCGGGTTCATGATCCGGTGTAATAAGTCCGATATTATAATGGTGTATGATTGCTGATACCTCCGGGAGATCAGATGCTAAAACAGGCAAACCGGCCTGAATGTAGTCAAAGAGCTTATTCGGCAGACTGAACCGGTAATTAATATTGGTATCTTTATCCAGTGTCAAGCCAAGATCTGCGCATACCGTATATTTCAACAATGCTTCCATGGGTTGTTTTGGAAGCAGCTTCACCTTTTCCTCCAGCTTGTATTTCTCAATCAATCCGGGTAATACATGAATCACATCGCCTCCGCCGATTATCAGTAGTAAACAGTTTTCCAGATAACGCATAGCCAAAACAGCTTCTTCAGCTCCCCTTTGGATATTAATTCCCGCTCCCTGTAATAAAATGATATTTTTATTTTCAGGAAGTCCGAGCGATGTCCTGTCGATGACAGGCAAATGATCCGGTGTTTCCGGAACATTTCTTAAAACAGCAGGCTGGATTCCATATTCCTGTTCATAAAGATTTGCTATAGAATCATTTACGGTAAAAACTGTCTTTAATTTCGGGAAAATCCATTTTTCAATTGCTTTCCAGACAGAACGCACAAACCGACGATTTTCGAGTTCAGGAACCCCTGTGTAATATTCATGACTATCATATACCAGATCAGTTCCCTTAATTTTGTTAACCAGATAGTTGGCAAGTAATGTGTCCAGATCATTGGCTACCAGAACATCTGTTTTTCTTGGCAGGAGGTAAAGAAATAGTCTGAAATTATAAGATAAATAGAAAAATGGGCCTTTGCGGAAAAGAAGTGAAAATCGTTTGGTTAAATAAGACCGGGTTTGAAGAATGTGGCTATCTGGCAATATCCTCCCGATCAGTTCAACCTGGAATCCCATATTCAGTAATGTTCTGGCAACTTTATCCACCCGTCGGTCGGTTACCAGATCATTTGTGACGGAGATCCGCACCATTTTTTGCTTATGCCGGAGATTTTGATTCAATTTTTGTAACCTGAAATGATAAAAAAGAGGCTATCCCTGTATGGACAGCCTCTTTCTGTATTCAATGTTTTATTCTTATTCAATGATAATTTTTTCCTGTAATGTAGTTTTTGAACCTTTAACAGAAGCAACATAAACTCCTTTTGGAAGATGTTGCAGATCAAGTGTTGTATTGTAAGAAATAAGTGAACTGGATTCGTTTGCCTGATATACAAGTGTACCAATGCTGTTGTAAATACTGATTTCAACAGTTTCATTTTCGGCACCAACAGTTGTAAGGGTAAATAAACCGTTTGAAGGGTTAGGGTAAATTTTGAATCCGCCTTTTGAAGGATCTAACTGGAGGATTTCAGTCAGAATTCCGCCATATTTATACATACCATCTAAAGTAGTGGGGGTAACAGCATCGTTGAAGTTACCAGCCCAGCCGGTTGCATTGTCAACCCAGGCAGTAGCCAGAAACTGAATTCCGGTTGTTCCGTTGAATTCTGTCCAGGTATGTCCGCCGTCATAACTATATGAACAACCGGCCATGGCAGTATTAGCACCTGTACTGACATATGTGTTCGGGGTTCCGGGAACATAGGCCAGACTACCACCAAAGGCGATACCGGTTTCGTTTACAGGAGCCCAGGTTGCGCCACCATCCAGTGTTTCAAACAAATCGAGTGTGAAAGCTGTATTGGTATGAGCTACCAGACCATGCATCGGATCTTTGAAAGCGATTTCATTCACACCGCCCGTTGTTCCGGCAGCACTGGCACCGGTTTGTGAAGCAACCCAGGTCATCCCGAAATCTTCTGATTTGTAAAGTTTGCCTTTGTTGGTTCCAAACATAACAGTACTGGTACCGGTCATTTCGATAACGCCGGTCCATCCGCCTTCACCTGAAGCAACAGCAACTCCGCTGAAGTTCGCCTGAGGTACCCTTGTCCAGGTAGCTCCGCCATCAGTTGTTGTATAAACTTCAAAATATCCGTCTTTTACGTCACCATGACAAACACCGGTAGTGGCATTCCAGAAATGAACGTTGTCAGCAAATGAAGCAGCACCCTGTAAAACAGCTTGTTGTGTCCAGGTAGCCCCACCATCAGTGGTTTTGTAAACACCGCAATTATCGTCCTGAGCACCTACTCCGGCATATATTGCAGCCCATGCCGTTGTGCCGTCGATTGCACTGATATTGGCAAGTCCGTAAGTATTTCCACCAATAACTTCACCCGGAACCCAGGTGGTTCCACCATCGGTGGTGCGTGTAAATTCGTTGATTGTTAAGCCGGTTCCGGCGCCATCATATGCAGTTGCCCATACCACATTGGCATTGACAGCATTAATGTAAAAAATTCCACGCGAAGGAGCCGCAAACCCAGATGCCTGAGGGATCCATTGGGCATTTGAAACAGTGTAAATACCCAATAAAACGAGAATAGTAAAAATTTTCTTCATGATAATTTAGTTTGTTAATGTTGATTTCCAGTGCAAACCTACAGGTTTTTTTTATTAATAGCCCGATGAAAGTTTTAATTTTTTACTTTTACAGGATAATTTTGCAGTTTGAAATATTATTAAAATTATAGTTATATGAAATTTATCGTTTCAAGTATTCAGTTGCTTAAAAGCCTGCAGGCTGTTGGAGGAGTGCTGGGTTCCAACAATACCCTGCCTATTCTTGATGATTTCCTGTTTAACCTGACTGAAGATGCTTTGATCATCACGGCTTCCGATCTGGAAACCACAATGACAGTGAGTATTCCGCTAACCATGGCTGAAGAACCAGGCATGATTACCGTACCGGCCAAGAAATTACTGGATACCCTCAAAACCTTCCCGGATCTGCCATTAACCTTTACCATCAATGAGGAAAATCAAAGTATTGAGATTTCGACAGGTGAGGGTAAGTATAAACTTACCGGTCATAATGCAGAAGAATTTCCCAAAATCCCGAACCTCGATGGAACCGCTTCCCTGAAAATTAACTCAGGAATTCTGGGTACTGCGATTAACCGTACCCTGTTTGCTGCAGGAAACGATGATCTCAGACCGGTAATGAGCGGAGTCTATTGTCAGCTAAGCCCTGAAGACATTATTTTTGTGGCCACCGATGCACATAAACTCGTGCGTTACCGCCGTACAGATATTAAATCTGATGAAGTCGCTTCTTTTATTCTTCCGAAAAAGCCTCTCAACCAGCTAAAAGGTATCCTTAGTCATCTTGATGAAGAAGTATCAATCGAATACAATCAGACAAACGCCTCTTTCCGATTCAGCAATATTTCGCTGGTTTGCCGACTGATCGATGGTCGTTATCCCAATTATGAAGCCGTAATCCCAAAGGAAAATCCGAATGTTCTGTCCATTGAACGTCTCCCGTTTCTTACCTCACTCAAACGTGTTGCCATTTTTGCCAACCAGAGTACCAATCAGGTTCGTCTCAAAATTTCCGGAAAAGAACTGGTTTTATCTTCAGAAGACCTCGATTATGCCAATGAAGCCAAAGAAAGACTTACCTGTAATTATCTGGGAGATGATCTGGAAATCGGATTCAACTCAAAATTTCTTGCTGAAATGGTAAATAACCTGGATTCAGATGAAATTCGCCTTGAAATGTCAGAACCAAACAGAGCGGGGATCCTCCTGCCGGTCAATGCCGACGTTCAGGATGAAGATGTTTTGATGCTTGTCATGCCGGTTATGCTTGCATACTAAAAGCAATTCTAATCTATTTTCTTCAAAAGCCTGGTGGATATTTCCTCAGGCTTTTGCATTTATAATTGTGTATATTTGTTCTTTTGAATTCAGATTAATCATTCCAAGAATCAACCCATGAAAAAGTTATTTACTTTCCTCGTATCCTTGTTGACGGTTTTTAGTGCGGTTTCTCAGCCAATAATTACAAGTGCAGATATGCCAACTACTCCGGATACCATTCGTTTTCGGACCACCAACCTGGCTGCAGGTCTCAATTACCAGCAAACCGGCATGAATTTCACCTGGGATTTTTCCTCCTTAACGAGTTCAACCGCCGGAGCCGATACGTTTGTGGCCATGTCGGCGACTCCCTTTGTTTATCAGGCAGTCTTTGCTTTTGGTACCAACAATGCCAATATGGCTTCTCCTCAGGGCGACTTTAACCTGATCCCGGGTATTCCCCTCACAGATATTCTGAATTTTCATAAAAAACAAACAGCCAATTTTACAATGGCCGGTATGGGGGCTTCACTTTCAGGGATTACAATTCCTATTAAATACAATGCTCCGGATGTAATCTATAAATTCCCGGTTACTGTTGGTACCGAAGATTCTTCCTCGGTTTCCTTTTCTGCAGGAATACCCGGATTTGGTTTCCTGGATATCCAGAAAAAGCGACATAATTATGTAGATGGATGGGGTACACTGATTCTTCCCAATGGATCTTTCTCTGCCATTCGTATCAAATCAGTGATTACCGAAATCGATTCCATTTATGTAGATACACTTGGTTTTGGAATCGCAATCCCACGTAACAGTATAGAATACAAATGGTTAGTAGATGGTGTTGGTATTCCCCAACTTCAGGTTACAGAACAATTTGGTGTTTTAACAACCTGGAAATGGGTTGATGAAACTGCCTTACCCAATCTTTTTACTGTGACCATCGGCAATGATACCACGATCTGCTCTGGTCAATCCGTAACGCTGACGGCCAATGCCTCCGGAGGGACTCCTCCTTATACCTATATATGGAGTAACTTCTCTTTTGGACAAAGTATAACGGTGACCCCAACCACCACAACAACCTATACTATTTCAGTCGCAGATGCCGGATTTGCGCTGGCTACAGCCTCTGTAACCGTTAATGTCATTGTCTGTCCGGGTTTTGAAGATTCCAAATCACCCGTTCCTGTTGCTCTTTTCCCAAACCCGGCCTCCGATGCCGTCATGCTGGTACTGCCTGCTTCTGTTGAAAATTTGCTAAGCATTCAGATTGTTGATGAAACCGGTAAAGTCGTAAAATCCATGGAATCTGCCCCTGATTCATTTTCTGTTCCGGGTTCTCTTCAGTTATTAGACAGCCACGAATTAAGTCCTGGTTTTTATGGCGTGATTATAAGGCATAATAAGGGAATACTAACTCAAAAATTAATTATCCAATAGCAGGAAATCCAGCAGTTCCTATCGCATGTCATTTACAGTCTATCGTTCATCTGCCGGCTCAGGTAAAACCTTTACACTCGTTCTCGAATACCTTAAACTGGTCCTGAAATGGCCGGATAATTATCGGCATATTTTAGCATTGACCTTTACCAATAAGGCGGCTAATGAGATGAAAGACAGGGTTTTACAGTATCTGGATTTGTTATCTGGCCGCTTTTCAGAAAAGGACGCGGCCAGGCGCCGTCAGCTGCTGCTTCTGCTTTCGGAGGCAACCGGACTAAGCCAGGAAACAGTGGCTTCCCGATCAGAAGATATTTTACTTAGAATACTCCATAATTTTTCTGACTTTAGCATTGCAACCATAGATAGCTTTAATCATCGCATTGTCAGAACTTTCGCCTATGATCTTTTTCTTTCATCTGATTTTGAAATCGAACTGGACCAGTCCGTTTTAATCGATCAGGCGATTGATGACCTGATGGCGCAGATTGGTCTGAACGAGGAGCTTACACGTGTCCTGGTTTATTACAGTCTGAGTCAGAGCGAACTCGATAAAAACTGGAATATTGAAAAAGCACTGAAGGAAATTGCCGCTCTTTTGTTTAATGAAGAGGGACGAAAACAAATTTCAGCCTTGTCAGGTTTAAGTCTCTCCGGATTTGAGGAAATCGGCAGCCGGTTGAAACAATTTCTTAAAGAATTCGAAAAAAAGATCAGGGATATTGGTATTGCCGGAGTTCATTTAATGACGAGTCAGAATCTCACCCCCGATGATTTTGTTCAAAAAGGGAGCGGTCCGGGGAAATATTTTTATTATCTGCGTGATTTTAACGAACTTAAACTTCAGCCTAATTCGTATGTCAGAAAAGCCAGAGATGAGGGTAAGTTCTTGCCTTCATCTGCTTCTCCTATATTGAAAAATACTTTTGATGTCATTAAGGATCAGTTTGTTACACTTCTTTTTGAAACACAGGAATTATTCGATGCTGAATATCCACGTTTTATTCTTTACAATGCCATTCTTTCCAATCTGAATCAGTTATCTGTTCTAACCGAAATTGACCGGATACTCGGTTCTGTAATGAAAGAACAAAACCGGGTTCATATTTCTGAATTTAACCGGAGGATCGAAAGCATCGTTAAACAGGACTCTGCACCATATATATATGTGCGGCTGGGTGACAAATACACTTCATTCCTGCTTGATGAGTTCCAGGATACATCTCTGCTTCAGTGGCAGAATTTGCTCCCGCTGATAAACAATTCGCTGGCCGAAAATCATTTCAATCTGATTGTAGGTGATGGGAAACAGGCTATTTACAGATGGCGGAGTGGTGAGGTTGAACAGTTTTCGTCTTTGCCACTGGTCTTCGAAAAACCAGCTGAGCCTCAATATGTTGAATATGAGCAATCCCTGTCGCGCTATTATGTTGAAAAAAGTCTCGGATTCAATTATCGGACTACAAAAAACATTGTAGACTTCAACAATGGCTTTTTTGAAATGGCAGCCAATGATTTATCTGAATCGCTGTCAAAGGTATATCTCAATCAAAACCAGGATGTTCCGCAAGGGCAGGAGGGAGGCTATATCAGAGTCGATTGTTTCGATAAAAAGAATGATGGAGGTCTTTCATTTGATGAATTTAATGCAGAACGCCTGCTTCGGACGGTTTATGAATGTCTGGAAGATGGTTTTTTGCTTACCGATATTGTTATTCTGACCCGGACCAATAAAAACAGCATGGAGGCAGCACGGGTACTGGCGGAAAATGGTTTTGCCGTTCAGTCGTCTGAATCTGTTCTCCTGAATAATGCTGTTGTTATCAAGCTTTTAACCGCATGTTTAAGACATCTTGCCAATCCTGAAGATCTGATCTCGCTGACATTAATCAGACGATATATTACTGAAAATGATTTCCACGCGAATCATTGGTCTGTTTTTACAAGCCGGGAATCCGGAGAACTTTCGCTGTTGGAGTTGGTCGAGAATATTGCCCGCCATTTCAAATTGTTACAGGATAACAGTACTTACCTCCTTCGGTTTTTTGATGTTATCCATGAGTTTATGAACCGAAAGGAAAGCAGTCTGCTGGCTTTTGTTGAGCACTGGGAAGAAAAAAAGAACAGTATTTTCCTGGTATCATCCGGACAGAATGCCATACGCCTGATGACCATCCACAAAGCCAAAGGGTTGGAATTTCCGGTTGTTATTTTTCCATATGCCAACCTGACTGTAAAAACAAGTAAGGATCTGTGGATTAGCCTGAAGGATGATCTGGTGCCCGAATTGAAAGTAGTGCTCGTCAGAGCAAATAAAAATCTGCTTGAAACCGGGTATGCTTCTGTTTATCAGCGAGAAACCGACAGGAGTACACTCGACATGCTGAACATGGTGTATGTTGCCTTTACCCGACCGGTCTATCGTTTATATATTGTATCAATAAAACCGCCTGAAAAACGCTCATCAGAAAGTCTGGCTTTACCGGTTTTGCTTGATAATTATTTGTCGACACTGTCAAAAAGTAATACTGATGATTATTTTGAAACAGGAGTGAAAACAGCCAGACCAATGGAGACCCGGACAATTCCGCAAAATGAAACCG
>CAYLTH010000009.1:33282-46746 GCA_964386485.1 uncultured Bacteroidales bacterium
GGAAAGTACTATGATGACGGGCTTCAGGTTTTTAATGAATGTGATATTCTTCATCCCGATGGTACAATTTCCCGACCTGACCGTGCGGTGATTCTGGATAATGAGTTAATAGTTCTCGATTACAAAACCGGGAAAGACCATGAACACCATGATGAACAGATGAAGGCATATATAAAAACAGCCCGCGAAATGGGGTATCGCGGGCTGAAAGCATTTTTGATTTATCTGAATGATGAAATCAGTGTCAGAGAAGTCAGGTTATGACTTATCTGCGGTAACCACTGATATACTCATTTAATTCTTCAATAGAAGATTCAAAGGTAAAGGCATCATTTAGTTTATAGTAATTTCCAATATCAAAGGTGTAGCCGTAAGCCCATTTCGCAAGTTCCAGACGTGTGTCTTCAAATGAGAAAAGCAACATGATTTCTTTTACCTGACTGCTGGTCAAACAGTTACTGCTGATAACCTGTTTGGCTACAGTAAGTTTTGTATCATCAAAGGATTTGGATGAGATTGAATTTTTTACACCCTGAAAATCCTGAGGCGTCATCGGCCACGGACAACCTACTGGACCACTGTATCCGGGCATTACATAAACAGTTTGTTGCTGAACGGGTTCCTGGTATCCGCCACCGGATGAAACGGTTGTGGATTCAGTATAAGTTGTGGTTGTTGTTGTGGATGTTGTTCCGCTGGTTACTGCGTTACCGGTTCCTGAAACATTCATGTTGAAATTTACACCCAGTTCCGGGTCATTGATGTTAATGCCCATGGATACATTTCCGTTCTGTGGCTGATTTCCACCAACTGTGGTGGTGGTTTGCTGAGTGGTAACAGTTGTAGTTGCAGCCGGAGGAGGTGTTGTTGTGTAGACTGTTACAGTCTGACCTTGTGCCGGAGGAGCAGCCTGTTCAAGTGGCACCTCATTCATGTAACGGATTACATACTCACCTTTGTTATTCTTTTTAATCACAAAAGTGGTTTCAGTACCTTGTCCGAAAAGCAGGTTCTTGTCGATTTCACCAAGTTTAGTGTCTTCAAAAATAACTTTGACCTTGTAATTCGGGGCAATCAGGTCTGTAATTTTTACATTGGTTTCAGGTTGGGCGTTCTGACGGATCCCATTTAATACCAATGTGAAACGTTCACCGTTTTCACTAAAAAAAACCAGGTTGGTTTTTTGTGCAATCCCTGCACTTACAATGAGCAGGAATGTGATCAGGAGTAGAGTTGTTTTCTTCATGCGTTGATTATTTTATGGTTTGAATGAATGTTCATGATTTTCTTCCTAACAAATTATTTGCCAAAGTCAACCGGATCCACATTATTCATGTTCCGGATGATCCATTTTTGCTTTCTGAGCATATAGGAAGTTGGCTTTGAAGGATTCCATTTTCGCGGATTTGGAAGGATGGTTGCCAGCAATGCGGCTTCTGAACGGGATAGTTTTGAAGCCGGTTTTTTGAAATACATACGGGATGCAGCCTCCGCACCATAAATGCCATTGCCCATTTCAATTACGTTGAGGTAAACTTCCATGATCCGTTTTTTGCCCCAAAATACTTCGATCAGTGCTGTAAAATACACTTCAAAACCTTTTCGAACCCAGCTTCGGGCAGGCCATAAAAACACATTTTTTGCTGTTTGTTGCGAAATCGTACTGGCACCCCGGAGTTTTTTTGACTTTTTATTAAGTTCTTTCGCCTTCTCAATTGCTTCAAAATCAATACCATAATGATTCAGAAATTCATTGTCTTCCGATGAGACGACAGCCAGAGGCAGTTGTTTTGAAATTTCTTCAACGGGTACCCAATCTTTTTTCAGCACCATCGGTTTCCCGTCGAAAAGCTGTTCGGTGCAGCGGATTACCATAAGCGGAGTCAGAGGCGGATTTACAAAGCGATATAGAATCGCGAAGAAAATCGTTGACGAAAAAAATACAATCAGCACAATTTTAACGATCCGCAGTATCCGTGATAATAATTTTCCTTTAGTCTTTGCCATTCTGCTTCTTTTGCAGCGGCTAAAATATTAAAAATTTGTAGCTTTGCGCGCATTTTTAATTACTCGTTATACTTTACCATGAGCAAATTTATCGGCATTCGCCACGAAGACAAGTATCTGATGGAGCGCAGAGCCCCATTGACTCCAAAACACGTAGCCCGCCTGATCAAACAGCATCAGCTCGATTTTATCGTTCAAACCTCCGATAAACGGGTGTTTGGTGATGATGAGTTCATTGCTGCAGGTGCAAAAATTGCAAAAGACCTTAAGAAATGCCAGATTATTCTGGGTGTTAAGGAAATGCCTGAGAGTTTCTTTGAAGAACACAAAACCTATGTCTTTTTCTCACATGTCATCAAGGGTCAGTCCTATAATATGCCCATGTTGAAAAAAATGATGGAGTTAAAGTGTAATCTTATTGATTATGAGCGAGTTATTGATGAGCAGAATAAAAGGCTTATCTTTTTTGGTCGCTATGCAGGGCTGGCAGGGATGATCAATTCATTCTGGTCACTCGGATTAAGACTGAAGCACCTTGGCTTTGAATCGAAGTTTTCGAAAATGAAACAGGCGCATCAGTATGAATCACTGCAGGAAGCCCGCGAGGATATTTCTGCCATAGGTCAGCTTATCGCCGAACAGGGGATTCCGGAAAACCTGATGCCTTTTGTAATTGGTTTTACCGGTTATGGCAACGTTTCTCAGGGAGCTCAGGAAATTTGCGGATTATTGCCGGTTAAAGAAATTACGCCTGAAAAATTGCTGACTTTGAAATCCCGGAAAATGCTTCCGAACAACATTGTTTACAAAGTAATTTTCAAAGAAGAACACATCGCAGAACCGATCGATCCGACCACCGAATTTGATCTTCAGGATTATTATCAGCATCCTGAAAAGTATAAACCAGCCTTCGAAAAATACCTGCCCCACCTGAGTATGCTCATCAATTGCGTATACTGGGATGCACGTTATCCGAAACTGGTAACAAAAGAATACCTGAAAAAGGCATTCACCAAAGGAAATCCCCGTTTAAAAGTAATCGGCGATATCTCCTGCGATGTGAATGGAAGTGTTGAATGTACAACCATGGCTACCGAAATTCAGGATCCCATTTTTGTCTATAATCCGTTTACAGATCAAATTACCATGGGGCATGAGGGTGAAGGAATACTGGATATGGCAGTTGATATTCTCCCCGCTGAGTTACCACGGGATGCTTCTAATGGTTTCGCGGATGTTCTTGTGAATTTCGTGAAACCGATTTATGATTGTGATTTTAAGCAGAGTTTTCTCGATCTCGACTTGCCCCGGGCTATGAAAAAAGCACTTATTTTACACAATGGTGAACTAACACCTGATTACCAATATCTTGAAAAATTTGTTAACCCGTAAATTCTGACCCATGCCCAATGTATTGATTCTTGGTGCCGGTATGGTAGCACAGCCCATTATCCACCATTTACTCGAAAAAAACTATTACGTAACTGTTGCATCCAATACACCTGACCGGGCATTTGATATGATTGCAGGTCACCCAAAAGGCAAAGTGGTCGACTGGAGCATCGAAGATAAAGGCACACTTTCTGTTCTTATTCAGACACATGATCTGGCAGTCAGTCTGTTACCCTATATTTATCACCTTGATGTTGCACAGGAATGTTTATTGCATGGCAAACACATGGTTACTACTTCCTATGTGAAGCCTGAAATGCAGGATCTGGATGCGCGTGTTAAAGCCAAAGGGCTAATATTTTTAAATGAAATTGGTCTTGATCCCGGCATCGACCATATGTCTGCCATGCGGATCATCGACCATGTGCACAATAAAGGCGGAAAAATCGATGCATTTTATTCTATCTGCGGCGCTTTGCCGGCACCCGAATCCATCGATAATCCCTTTGCCTATAAATTTTCATGGAGTCCGCGGGGCGTTTTACTTGCCGGAAATAACGATGCACGTTATCTGAAAAACGGTGCCATTGTTGAAGTCCCGACTGAACGCCTGTTCCTGGATATCTTTGAAGTTAATTTCCCGGGAGCCGGCATCCTCGAAGCCTATCCGAACCGCAATTCGACAGATTATATTGATATTTATGGGATTCCGGAAGCTAAAACGGTATTCCGTGGCACCTTCCGCTTTAAAGGATGGTGCGAAACCCTGGACATCATGAAGAAATTACATCTCATTTCTCCTGAAATTCTGGAAACAAAAGGATTGTCAAAAGCCTCATTGCTGGCGGAAGTTAACGGAATTGATCCATCTGGGGAAATCAGATCAAAAGTGGCCATGAAACTGGGTGTTCCATATGATGAGCATGCCCTGAATGCCCTGGAATGGCTGGGTTGGTTTGATACGCAGGATTTGAATATTGACAAAACCAGTACGTTTGATGTCAGTGCCGATATGATGCTTGGAAAAATGAACATCGGGCAGAATGACAAAGATATGATTGCCTTACAACACACGTTCAGGGCTTCTTATCCCGACGGAACCAAAGAAGTGATACGTTCCCGGATGCTTGATTTTGGCTCTCCGGCAACAGATACAGCGATTGCCCGTACGGTTGCGCTTCCGGCAGCCATTGCAGTGGAAATGATTTTACAGGGAGAAATTAAAGTGAGTGGTATTTACCGTCCGGTGATACCCGAAATATACAATCCCGTACTCAATAATCTTGAGGTCCTGGGCATTAAAATGGAAGAAACATTCGGATTACCCGATAGCGAAATCAACTGGGAATAAATCCGGATACATGTAAAAATACAGTAATGGGAAAATACGCAAAATGGATCGGGGGCGGCCTGGGCTGGGCTTTTGGCGGACCGATTGGTGGCATACTTGGTTTTGTCTTCGGCTCGATGGTCGATGGGATACAACGTGTTGATTATCAGGAGTCAAGAGGAACGCAAATTGGCGATTTTACTGCCAGCCTCTTAGTCCTAACAGCTGCCGTGATGAAGGCAGACGAAAAAGTCGTAAAATCAGAACTCGATTATGTAAAGCGTTTTTTTCTGCAGCAATTCCCGGAAGCTGTTGTTCAGGAGAAAATGCTTGTTTTGCGTGAATTGCTTAAGCAGACGATTCGTGTAGATGAGGTTTCTGCCCAGATCCGGCAGTACATGAATTATTCCGACCGGCTGCAGTTATTGCATTTTCTGTTTGGCGTAGCTGTTTCCGATGGTCAGGCTAATCCAAAGGAAATCTCCATGATCGAAGTGATAAGCGGTCATCTGGGAATTAATTATCCTGATTTTGAGTCGATTAAGGCAATGTTCGTCAAGGATTCCCAAAGTGCTTATAAAATTCTGGAAATCCTTCCCGAAGCATCGGATGAGGATGTTAAAAAAGCTTATCGCCGCATGGCCATGAAATATCATCCTGATAAAGTTACCCACCTGGGTGACGATGTGCAAAAAGCCGCCAAGGAGAAATTTCAGGAGGTTAGCAATGCTTATGAGCAAATCAAAAAAGAGCGGGGTTTGGTCTGATTTCTGACTATTTTCTTTACTTCCCGGGTACCTTGTTTTTTACGTTGATATATATCAATGCATACATTGATATTTCTTGCTGTGGAGGTGATATATCTCAAGTCCTCCATGTGATTTCGTGTTGATATTCTTAATAGTTTTGGGTTGAAAATAAATTGATCCACAGTACTGATATTTTCTAATATTTTTAAACCAAACAATAACCAAAAACCAAATCAACATGAAGAGAATTATTCTATTACTAGGTTGCTGCCTGCTCGGCTGGGGTACTACTACCCTGATCGCGCAACAAGGCAATGTAGCCGCGGGTGGAGTGGCCACCGGTACGGGAGGAAGCGTGAGCTACTCTATCGGCCAGGTGGACTATCTGTCGGCATTTGGGGCAAACGGTACCATCAATCAGGGGCTACAGCATCCTGATGGCGTGGTGAGCCTTTGTGGTACCCTGACCTATGACAATGTTTTCGCAACTGCACTCAACAACACAGGAGTTCAGCTTAAAACCGGAAACATGGTTATGTATCAGGCTACAACCGATGCAAACGGTTACTATCAGTTTAACAACCCTGAGCAGGGAAGTTATGTATTAAATGGTGTATGCACAAAACCATGGGGTTCTGTAAATGCTACCGATGCTTTGATGATGCTGAAACATTTTACAGGAGTTGCTCCTTTGAACGGATTACGTTTGAAAGCAGCTGATGTTGATGGAACAGGTTATGTAAATGCAGCAGACGGATTAGTAGCCCTGAAACGTTTTGTGAATCTGACCAGCAGTTTTGTTACCGGTGACTGGGCCTTCGAAAATCCGATGGTTGACTTTGCCGGAGCCAATATGGTGGTTGATTTCAAAGGTCTGTGTTTTGGAGATGTTGATGGATCTTATCTTCCTCCATACATCAAGCCGGAACCTTCAATTTTCCTTGAAAATCAGGGAGTACAGCGTGTTGATAACGGACAGATTGTTATTGTTCCGATTCGGGTTAGCCAGGCTATGAGCGCGGCTGCTGTTTCCCTCATTATGAATTATCCTGCTGATGCAGTTGAAATTCTGGATGTACAGGCTTCTTACAACAATCAAACCCTCGTTTACAACACAACAGGGAATGAACTGCGTATTGGCTGGTATACCCTGAACCCAAAAGTTTTGGGAAAAGATGAAGTTTTACTCAATGTAACCATGAAGCTGAAATCAGCTGTATCTGCATTGAACTTCAATTTAACTGCCGAAACAAGCATCGCTGATTATAATGGTGTTGCTTTTGATGGCAAATCATTAAACATGCCGGTTCTTGTCAATGGAAATCAGGGTTTCTCCCTGAGCCAGAATATTCCGAATCCGTTTGCCAACATGACGCAGATCAGTTATACTTTACCGGAAGACGGTCAGGTAAAACTTGAATTACTCGACGTTGTAGGTAAACAGATCGCTGTATTGGAAGACAAAAACGTTGCTGCCGGAACCCATACTTTCAATTTCTCCGGAAATGAACTGCCAAACGGTGTTTATTTCTACAGAATGAATGTTTCAACCGAAGCTCAGCAGTTTTCACAAACCAAACGCATGGTGATTTCACGCTAATCGAAAATAACATTAAAAAGAATATATAAAAACAACAAAACCAAATAATTATGAAAAAGCTAAAACTAAATTTAAGTGTTGTAGCGATGCTGATGTTCGTCATGCTCGTTTCATCCTCATTTGCCCAGGCTCCTCAGTTTATGAGCTATCAGGCAGTTGTGCGCAATGCATCAAATGCATTGGTAACGAATGCTCCTGTTGGAGTTAAGGTTAGTATTTTACAGGGTTCTGCCGCTGGCGACGTTGTATTTGCTGAAACTCATGCCGCAACTACCAATGCCAATGGTCTCGTTACCCTGGCTATCGGAAGCGGTGCTCCTGTTGCCGGTAGTATTGCTACTGTAGTTTGGACAGCTGGTCCATTCTTTATCATGACCGAAACTGACCCAATGGGCGGAAGTAATTACACGATTACTGCTACCAGTCAGCTCTTAAGCGTTCCTTACGCATTGTATGCTGAAACTTCAGGAAGCTCAACCGCTGGCCCAATGGGTCCTGCCGGTCCTCAGGGTGAACCAGGTCTGAATGGTGCAGCTGGCGAACCAGGTGCTCCAGGCGAAATGGGTCCTGCTGGTCCTCAGGGTGAACCAGGTATCAATGGTCTTCCAGGCGAAGTAGGTGCTACTGGTCCTGCCGGTCCTGCTGGTGAAATGGGTCCAATGGGTCCGATGGGTCCTCAGGGTGAACCAGGTGTTGGTGGAATGCCGGTTAATTGTCTGCAATGCCATGACCATGATCCTGCAACTGCTCCTACCGGAATGGCTGCTGCTTTGGCTAATGCTTCCAATGAAATCGAACATTCAAAACATTTCGAAGGTGCTGAACTCGCTATCGAAGAAGGTTACTCAGCTGGTTGCGCTCCTTGCCACTCACACGAAGCTTTTACTTATGTAGTTAATAATAACGTTATTCCTACCTATACCTTCAACGCAGGTACCGGTAAATATGCTTTCTCATACAATGCAGCAGCTTCAGCTTCTTCTGCCCTGACAACTTTCCCAAGTCCTGTTGGATGCTGGACCTGCCATAAAGGTGCTGCTTCTGATTCAATGGCTCTTACCACAGTTCTCCCTGTTCCGATGACCATGTGGGCTATGCCGGGTAACACCAAGACCATTGATCTTCCTCAGAAAGACGGACAGAGCAATCTTTGTGTAAAATGTCACCAGCCACGTCCGATGAACGTATCAGGTACCTTGTCAAATGGTGGAAGTGTTGATTACAATGACCTCGCCAACAACCCAACGAACATGTTCTTTAATGCAACTGTTGGTAATGCTGCTCCGAATAAACTTGTTCCTTCTTACAGGTCACATAATCACTATGGTACAGTAGGAGCTATTTTCTCAGCTACCGGTGCTGTTGAATTCCCGGGTGCTTTACCATACGGTAATACTTCAACCCACTCAACTGTTGCTTCATGCCAGGATTGCCACATGGCTCAGCCAACCGGCGCTAACGGAGGCCACTCTTTCTGGGTTGGTTCTTACAATGAATCAGGTGTTAAATCATACAACTTTAAAGGTTGTAACACCTCAGGTTGCCACACCACCATGAGTGCTACCAATGCTTCATTCACCGGAACAATGACAGCAACTAAGACTTTGCTTGCAGACCTTGCTGACAAACTTCGTACTCCGACCGGAGAAGAAATCATGCATAAAAATACCGATGCAACTGCCAATATTTTTGCACCGCTGACTGCTGCCGGTTATGATGGTTACCTCGATATCTATGATCCTTCAACCAATCCTGATGGTGTAATCCGCAATCATGCTCCGGCCAGTTCATGGACAGCAGCACAGAAAGCTGATAATCTTTTGAAACCATCACTTGGTGACTTACTCAATGTACAATGGGGTGCTATTATCAATTTCCAGATGTGTCTCCGCGAATGGAGTCTGGGTGTTCACAACCCTCCTTATTCACAAGCTCTTTTGAATAATACACTGGACGCTTTGACCGCTGCCGGTTTCTAAGCCTATCCTGAATCAAATTACTGAAGGTGCCTCCCAAAAAGGGGCACCTTCTTTTTTATAAAGAGGCATGAAAGCCGTATATTTGCAACAATATTAATTCATTACAGATTGAGGCCCTATCAGAATAGAAACAGATTTACAACGAATCAAGCATTTTTCAGGAAATTGTTTGGTTTGATTCTGTTCTTGCTTATCGGGGCAAACCTGTCATTTTCGCAAAATCAGTCTGTTGCAGCCAAACCTGCATTTCAAATCCGGTTTGTTAAAGAAATATCAAACACAGCCTACAGTCGCCAGAAAACTACGTTTTTACACAAACTTAAAAACACAATAATCGGACAAGATGAAACAGCAATATTGAAAAGACCTTTTGCTTTGCTGGCATATCATCCGGATTCCATTTTAATTCTGGACCAGGAGGCACAAGCCTTGTTCAAAATTGAACCCGAAAAAATTAATTTCCCCAAATCTCTCCGAAGTGATTTTTCCTCTTTCACCTCATTGGTTGGACTTTGCAAAGCTGCAGATGGTTCCATATTATTCACAGATTCACACCTGAAAACGATATACAGGATTCCCCCGGATTTGAAAAAGATCGGGCTTCTGAATGATTCACTTCAGTTATCTCAACCAACCGGCATAGCCTTTTCAAAGCAAAAAAACGAAATTTGGGTGGTAGAAACGACAGCACATCAAATCAGGATTCTGGACGAGAACGGAGTTACCCGTAAAATAGTCGGCAACAGAGGAATAGGGCAGGGGGAATTCAATTTTCCGACGAATATCTGGATTGATGCATTTGGAATGGCGTATGTAATCGATGCCATGAATTTCAGGATTCAGCTTTTTGACCCCGATGGTAATTTTATTTCGATGTTTGGCGAAGCCGGCGATGCCAGTGGGTATTTGTCCAGACCCAAAGGAATTGCAGTCGATTCCTATGGCAATATTTATGTTACCGATGCACTCTTCCATGCAGTTCAGGTTTTTGATCAGAAGGGAATATTTTTGTACCAGTTTGGAAATCAGGGAAGAAAGGAAGGCGAATTTTGGATGCCGGCCGGAATTTTCATCGATTCAAATAATCGGATTTATCTAGCAGATAGTTTTAATGCCCGCATTCAGGTTTTTCAATTGGTAAGCGAGCAGGAGTGATGTGTTTTTTTATCACATTATTCGCTGTTTTCAGAACCTTAAAGGCCTGATGTTTGTTTAAAGTACTCAGTAAACCAAATTTAATCTAATATAGCATGAAACGCGTACTTAACTTCTTCATTTCAACTCGTTTAACCATCATTTTATTGCTGATTTTTGCAATCGCCATGGGGGTCGCTACCTTTATCGAGGAAAAATTTGACACAATTACTTCCCAGTTAATGGTTTATAATGCCATTTGGTTTGAAATTCTGCTGATTTTAATGGCAGTCAATTTTATTGGTAATATCGGTCGTTTTAATATGTTTTCGATTAAAAAAGGCGCCGGACTAGTTTTTCATCTTGCTTTTATACTGATGATTATTGGAGCCGGACTAACCCGCTATATTGGTTTTGAAGGCAATATTCATATTCGCGAAGGACAGGCTTCCAATGTGATTTTTAGCTCTACTCCCTATATCCATTTGCTTGCAACCAATGGAACAGATTCGCTCCGGTATGATAAAAAACTGGTGTTGAGTGAGGCTTTAAACCGCGATTTCACGATCCGCCAGGATATTCCGGGACAGGGTGAACTGCTTATTAAACACAAAAAGTATTTTAAAAATGCAACCGAAAAAATTGTTGAAAATGTGAGTGGAGGTCAGGATATGCTGGAGGTATTGTATGCTGTTAATAATGAGCAGCAAACGGAATACCTCACGAATGGTGGATTTGCAACCATTGGTGGTCTGAAACTGGCTCTTAATAAAGATGCTGATTCGAATGCAGTAAGAATATCCTACAATGACGGCAGGCTCAGTCTCGTTTCTCCTGTCGAAATGCTGCGTATGCAGATGAGTGGTGAAGTTAGTGATACTGTTCCGGCCGGCACTGCGGTTGAAAGCGATCCAACCCGCTATTTTACCGTGAAGGGTGTTTCATTCATGTTTAAACAGTACTATAGGAATGCTGCCCGCCAGATTGTTCCGGGAGGACCTGATCACTCTTCGGCAGCTGCCTTGTTTCTGGATGTGAACTATAATGGAAAATCAGAAGAAATGATCGTATTTGGTGGTACAGGCTATCTTCCCAAATATTCCTCCACGATTATCGACGGGATAAAAATTGATATTGCCTGGGGCGATAAGGAAATCATTCTGCCATTCTCCCTGTATCTCGATGATTTTATTCTTGATCGCTATGCCGGTTCGATGAGTCCGTCATCCTATGCCAGTGAAGTGACCCTGATTGATCCGCGACAGAATCTGAAAGAGCAACACCGTGTATATATGAATAATGTTCTGGATTATGATGGTTATCGCTTCTTCCAGTCTTCCTATGATACCGATGAGAAAGGTACAATTCTTTCTGTAAATCATGATTTCTGGGGTACCTGGGTTTCCTATCTCGGATATTTCCTTCTGTGTGTCGGTTTCTTATTATCGCTGATCAATAAGAGTTCACGATTCCGCACAGTAAGCGGCTTTGTCCGTGATATTCGCATGAAACGCAATGCCCTGGCCGGTATGTTGATCTTCGTTCTAATGATGTCCGCTACGGGACTCAAAGCGCAGAATGCAACACAAAAACCAATTAGCCCGGAACATGCCGAGCGATTCGGGAAAGTAATGGTACAGACTTTCGACGGACGATTTGAGCCCATCCATACCCTGGCAATCGATGTTCTGCACAAGATTTCCCGGAAGGATCATTTTGAAGCTCCCGGTAAAGGTGACCTTACGGCTTTGCAGGTGTTTGTCGACATGATGGTGGATGGAAACTACTGGCAAAACCAGAAAATAATTTATATCCGCGAGAAATCGGTTAGAGATGTTCTCGGAGTTCAGGGAAAACTTGCCAGTATCATGGATTTCTATGATCAGAATTCAAAGTACAAACTGGCGCAATATACCGAGAGTTCATTCCGCAAGAAACAGTCCGAACAAAATTCCTTCGATCGCGAAATTATCCGGCTTGATGAGCGGGTCAATGTGTATTTCCAAACCATCAATGGCTCGATGCTTCGGATTTTTCCTGTAAAAGGATCTCCTTCCAATAAATGGATTAGTCCGTTTGATACCGTGGCTTTCCAACCCTTATCCGGGGAAATTACTGCGTTTAGTAATGAATTAGGATTGCAACAGATGTCCTATAATAATTTATTCAGATTGTATATGGCTCGCGGAATTGAATCCACGCAATCCGGAGATTATTCCATTCCTGATAAAATTCTGGGCATTATAGAGGCCACACAGCGCCAGTATACTCCGGAGAAAATTCTTCCGACTCCTAACCACATCAGCCTCGAGATATTTTATAACAATGCCAATATTTTCATCTTCTTACGCAATGTTTTCGGGATACTGAGCGTGTTTTTGCTGGGTCTGGCATTTATAGACGTACTACGGTCGAAGCGGAGCAAAGTTTTGAATATGATGATGAACTTCTTTATCATTCTGCTCGCCGCCGGATTTGTCTATCATACTTTCGGAATGGGTTTGCGCTGGTATTTATCGGGACATGCACCCTGGAGTAACGGCTACGAAGCTTTGTTACTCATGGCCTGGGGCAGTTTACTGGCAGGGTTCTCGTTTATGCGGTATTCGAAAGTTACCCTGGCAGCCACAGTTTTACTGGCTGCATCGGTTTTGATGACTGCCAGTCATAGCAGTTACGATCCTCAGCTCACCAACCTCCAGCCGGTTCTTAAATCCTATTGGCTGATCATTCACGTTGCAGCCATTACCATCAGTTACGGCTTCCTGGCGCTCGGTTTTGCCTTGGGATTGATCAATCTCTTCATTATGATCTTCAAAAACCAACGCAATAAAGAGAAATTGAGCCTCCTTATTCAGGAACTTACCTATATCAATGAAATGAACCTGACAATCGGGCTGTTTCTGGCTACAATCGGAACCTTCCTGGGTGGCGTCTGGGCCAACGAAAGCTGGGGTCGCTATTGGGGATGGGATGCCAAAGAAACCTGGGCTCTTGTCATTGTAATTGCCTACACCATTGTACTGCATTTCCGGCTTGTCCCGAAATTGAAATCGGTCTTTACATTCAATGTAGGTTCTGTAATCTCTTTCGCCAGTGTACTGATGACCTTTATCGGCGTAAACTACTACCTTTCCAAAGGTTTACACAGTTATGCCGCCGATGATACCCCTGTATTTCCCACTTGGGCATGGATCATGATCTTTTCTGTCTTAGCGCTTATCGTAGCTGCCGGGCTGAAAGAAAACAGCCTGAAAAGTAAAAAGTAAAAAG
>CAYLTH010000010.1:0-3859 GCA_964386485.1 uncultured Bacteroidales bacterium
TATAGGTGTAAGTGAGTGTATGAATTCCGACACCGGCTAAGTTTGCATTGAAGTTTGTTCCGCTAACACCGGCACCACTGTAAACACCACCTGCAGGACTGCCACCGGTTAAGGCATAAACAGTTGCAGATTCACATTGTGTTGTGAGGGCAGTTGACCAGGTTACAGTTGGTAATGCATTTACAGTAATGGTATTGGTTGCACTTGCAGTACATCCGTTTGCATCTGTAAAGGTATAAGTAAGAGTATGGATTCCGGCTCCAGCGAGAGAAGCATTGAAAATGTTTCCGGTAACACCGGTTCCGCTGTATACTCCGCCTGCAGGTGTTCCACCGCTGAGGAAATAAGCAGAAGCATCTTCACACTGACTGGTCAGAGCATTTGCCCAGGTAACAACCGGAGCAGGAAGTACAGTGATATTTTTAGAAACTGCAACAACACAGGTTCCGGCAGTATAGGTATAGGTGATTACATGAACACCAACACCGGCAACAGCAGGATTAAATGAATTTCCGGTCACACCAGTTCCACTGAATACACCACCAACCGGGCTTACATAGCTGGTCAGGAGGATCGATCCACCGTTTACACATACATCCGGTAAGGAAGCAATGGTAACAACAGGAACAGGAACAACAGAAATTGTATTGGTTATTTCATTTACACAGCCATTGGCATCAGTAAAGGTGTAAGTAAGCGTATGTAAACCGATTCCGGCAAGAACAGCATTGAAGTTATTTCCGGTAACACCAGGTCCGCTATAAACACCACCTGCAGGTAAGCCACCGCTTAATGCAAATGTTGTACTGGTTACACACTGATCAGGAAGAACTGATGGCCAGGTAACAACAGGAAGCGCATTAACAGTAATGGTATTTGTAATAGAATTGGTACATCCGGCTCCATCTGTATAGGTATAAAGCAGGGTAAATGTACCGGCACCAGCCAGGGACGGGTTAAATACACCACCGGCAACTGCGGTTCCACTGTATACACCACCGGCAGGAGTTGCACCTGTAAGCAGGTAAGCAGTTTCTGTAACACATTGTGGAGCAAGAACATTAGCCCATGTAAGTGTTGGCAGTGCAAGTACACTGATATTGCGTGTGATGGTTACAGTACAGTTGTTTGCTGCAAAAGAATAAGTAATTGTATGTGTACCTACTCCGGCAACAGATGGGGTAAAGGTTGTTCCACTAACGCCTGTGCCACTGAATGTTCCACCAATTGGTGTTACATAGGTGCTCAGGTCAAATGAAGTTCCGTTTACACAAACATCAGGTAATGGTGAGAATGTAACATCGGTTCCCGGAACAACAGCAATGGTATTGGTAGCTGATCCTGTACATCCAAATGCATCAGTATAGGTATAAGTTAAAGTATGAACACCATTTCCGGCAATGGAAGGATCAAATACATTGTTGATCACACCGTTTCCGCTATAAGTACCACCGGCAGGAATACCACCGCTAAGTGCAAACGGACTGCTGTTTTCGCAAACATTGGCAAATGGGGTTGGCCAGGTAACGTTCGGAACGATTTCGGTAACGGTTACGCTGCCAATCATTAACTGTACACAGCCTGTGAAAATATTGAGACCTACCACTGTATAAACGCCTGGTACAGTCTGATATCCGAAGTTCAGCACACCACCTGTTCCGAAGATCGGGCTGCCACTGTTGATACCATTGATGAATAACTGATAAACGATAACTGGTTCTGAGTCGGTCAGACCAACAAGAACGCCGATTTCACCCTGACAGAATGTGCCACCACCGCTGATTGGGAATGGGGTTGGTCCGTCGATTACAGTAATGGTATTGGTTGCAGAATTAACACAACCATTGGCATCCATATAAGTATAGGTGAGTGTATGTGGGCCCGGGCCTGCAATGGCTGCATTAAACTGGTTGTTTGAAACACCAGGTCCTGAATAAGTTCCGCCAAGTGGCATTCCACCTGTCAGATCAAGAGCAACGATTTCTTCACAAACATCTTCCAGAATATTGGTCCAGGTTACGATAGGTAAAGGATTGATAATTACCGTCGAAACATTGTTCATCGAATTGAAACACAGTGTAGTAACATTGGTTGCTACAACAGTGTAGGTACCAGCCAGTAACTGATTGCCAAAACTGATGGCAGAACCTGTACCGGCAACGATATTACCAGTTGTAACGCCGTTGAGGAATAATTCATAATTAACGCCAACTTCCGAACCGGAAACGCCAACATCAACACCAACGCCACCAATACAATATTCTCCGCCACCAGTCATGTCATACACGATTGGCAATGGATAGGAGGTAGCTGAACCATCGATAAAGAAGGCCGGAATGTTGAGTGCTGATAAATTGGTATACTGTGTATTACCTGCACCTAAGTCCCAGGTAAGGTTTGTAGTACCCGGAGTAGCATAGTTGAATACGATTTCGAATAAAATGCCACCATTTGGAATTGTTGCAGCTGCAAGCGGACCAAACCAGAAGAAATTAATCTGTGTGCCGGTATTGCTGATTGCCAGTAAATTGGATGGAGAACCGGTAAGAGCAGGATTTACATTTTGATAATTTACAAAGCTCAGAACAGAAGGATCGAAATCAAATTTCAGGGAAGCAGATGCTACCTGGATGAAGTTGTCAACTGTAACCGGAATAACTACCTGATAACCTGTGCAATTTGCAACATTTGGCAGGTAAGTATAAATTGGTGCAGTGAAAACATTCAGTTTAGCAGGTAAGCTGGTAACCGAATTGCCGCAAAGGCTTTCAGTTACAACACAACGATAACGGAATTGATCCATCGGGAGGGTAACTCCGGAGATTGTTAAAACTGAAGTTGCAGTACCACTATAAATACCACCATCAAAGATATTGGCAAAAGTGAAACCACCATCGGTGCTTTCCTGCCATTGATATGTGCTGGCACCCGTTGCTGTTACACTGAAGGTTACAACATCACCCACAACTGCAATTACATCAACAGGATTGCTGGTGATAACAGGATGTGGGTCAACGATCATGGTAATCGGAGTTACACTTGCAATAACACAATTGGTCGGATCAATAATATCCACATCTACTATGTCACCATTAACCAAACCTGAAGTGGTATAGGTTAAACCGGTACCAACGTTAATGCCGTTTATTAACCAGTTATAGGTTGCACCTGTGAAAGGATAAGCAGAAGTTACAGAGAAGGTTACAGGTGTACCCGGACAAATAATTGAAGCAGGTGAGGCAACAATAGTACCTGTTGCATTAACAAAAGGAACAAGAATAACAGAAGCAGGATTTGATACTGCTGCATTAGCCATGCCAGAATTTACCTTACATGCATAGAGGAAATTACTCATACTGCTTACAGCACCGGTAACAGTGAGGGTAGCGGTATTAACTCCTGAATATAAAGGTGAAGCAAAAAGGTCAATCCAGGTAGCACCAAAATCAGTACTTACCATCCATTGATAAGTTGTGGCTGCAGGTGTGGTTGCAATTGTAAAGGTAGCTGTACCGCCTTCACATGTTGTATAATTATCAGGCTGATCTGAAATTACAAGACTTGTTGAGCAATTGATAGAACCATTTACCCAGGTAGCTGGTACCGGATTTGCAAGGATATTTCCATACTGACATGCTTCTGGCGGGTAAGTTTCCCAAACCAATGGGCTGTATCCACAGTTGTAATCAAATAACAGTTCAATAACTGTATTGTTACCAATGTTGGCAGGTGTCATCGAGAACCATTGTAAGAGGAAAGTACCGGTTACATCGTTTACGTAGAACATCATACCCGGAGCCAGAGCTGCATGAGCATTCTGATATCCAACATAGGTTAACATGGCAGGATCATAATTCAA
>CAYLTH010000010.1:3959-20866 GCA_964386485.1 uncultured Bacteroidales bacterium
CTGCATGAGCATTCTGATATCCAACATAGGTTAACATGGCAGGATCATAATTCAAGGTCCAGGCCATGGCTGCGATATTGTTGAAATTCAATACATTGATTGGAACAACAATATTCGAACCAGCCGGTGAAGTCATTGTCGGAGCAATGGTTACAACAGCCGGTACATTCACAACAAGTAAAGTAGCAGCATTGGAGAAAACCAGTGGTGAGCCAGCATTGCTGACAACACACTGATACATATTGCCATTCCATGAAAGCGGAGCACCTGTAATAAATAAGGTGTTGGAATTGATACCACTATAATAAATAGAAGGAGTAATATTGGCAAAGGTCATACCGCCATCGGTACTCACCTGCCATTGATAAATTGTAGCTCCCAATGCTGTAACGCTAAATGAAGCATTGTATCCCTCATAAATAGAAACACTCAATGGGTTGGTAATAATGATCGGGGTAATGAAAATACTTGCAGCACCGGTCATCATCGAAATACAATTTGAATAAGGATCTACTGCCATGATGGTATAGGTTCCTGCAGTTTGCTGATTTCCAAAATCAAGTGCAGCACCTGTTCCGGCCTGAACAACTCCGGTTGGAGCTCCATTGATAAACAGTTCATAATTTACATTCAATTGTGAACCTGAAAGACCAACTGGTAAACCCTGGCCACCAGCAATATAAGTACCACCGCCGGTAACACTGTAAATGGTAAGCGTGCTGCCAATTGCAACAGTGGCTGTTCCATTCATGTTTTGTGTACCACAGCTATTCGAAGCAACAATGGTATAGGTGCCCGGAGCAGTAAATACGCCAAAGCTGAATCCTGTTCCGTTTCCGGATACATTGACAACCGGAGAAACACCATTCAGATAAAGGGTATAGTTAACACCAGTTTCTGAACCGTCAATTCCGATATTCACGCCTGAACCTCCGGGACAATAAGCTCCGCCACCGATAATGTTGAAGATACCCGGCAGAGGATCTGTTGAAATTACGGCAGAACCTGTCATTAAAGTGGTTCCACATCCATTGGCAGCAACAATAGTAAATACTCCGGTTGCGGTGATAGAAGTGAAGGATAGAGGAGCACCAGTGCCTGAAAGAACATATCCTGTTGGAAGACCACCCAGGTAGAGTTCATAACTTGCATCTGATTCTGATCCGCTCAGTGTAATGTCTGCACCAATTCCACCAACACAATAACTGCCTCCACCGGAAACATTAAAGGATGAAGGTGTATTGTTGATGCTGATAACAGCATTGCCTGTCATATTGCTACTGCCGCAAGCGTTGGTTGCAACAACAGTGTAGATTCCGGCACTGGTTTGTAAACCAAAATTCAGGGCAGAACCTGTTCCTGTAAGAACTGATCCTGTTGAAAGTCCGTTAATGAATAATTCATAGGTTGCATCAGCTTCGGATCCGGATAAATCAACCGATAATCCTGCACCACCTGCACAATAAGAACCACCGCCGGTTACAGTGAATACAACAGGTAACGGATTAACAACGACAACAGCACTGCCTGTCATTACAACAGTTCCACAAGCATTGGCTGCCTGTACTGTATATGTTCCGGCTGCAGTCAGAGCGCCAAAAGTCAAAGCATTTCCGTCACCGCTTAAGCTTGTTCCGGTTGAAATACCGTTAAGTAAGAGCGTATAGGTGATTCCTGATTCTGAACCGTCAAGGCTTACTGCAACTCCGGCACCGCCAACACAGTAATTGCCACCACCCGTTACATTGAATACCAGCGGTAATGGATTAATGCTAACAGTTGCACTGGCATCCATCTGAACTGTTCCGCAATGGTTGGTTGCCCATACAGTATATGTTCCGGCTGCAGTCTGTGCACCAAAACTCAATGCGTTTCCGTCACCAATGGCAACAACGCCTGTAGCAGCTCCATTGAAGAATAATTCGTAGGTTGTTCCTGTTTCTGAACCATTCAGATTAATCGCAACACCTATTCCGCCAACACAATAGGCACCGCCTCCGGTAACCTGGAAAGCAACAGGCAATGGATCAATGATAATGGTTGCATTGCCATTCATTGCAATTGTTCCACACAGATTAGTGGCAACAATAGTATAGGTTCCCGCACTGGCTTGTAAACCAAAGCTCAGGGCAGCACCGGTTCCTGAAAGAACAGAACCGGTTGTAAGTCCGTTAAGGAATAATTCATAAGTAGCGTCAGTTTCAGATCCGGATAAATCAACAGATAAACCGGCACCACCAATACAATACTGACCACCACCGCTTACATTAAATGCAAGTGGTAAAGGATTGATAACAACATTTGCATTCCCGGTCATCATAACAGTACCACAAGCATTGGTGCCTGAAATTGTATAAGTTCCGGCAGATGTTACTAAGCCAAAGGAAAGAGGACTTCCGTCTCCTGATAGTGATATTCCGGTTGTTACACCATTATAATATAAGGTGTAATTTATTCCGGCTTCCGAACCATCAAGTCCGACAGTAACACCTGATCCACCTGTACAGTAATTTCCTCCACCAGTCACATTGAATACGAGTGGTAAGGGGTTAATTGAAATAGCAGCACTGGCGTCCATCTGAACTGTTCCGCAAAGGTTGGTAGCCCAAACTGTATAAGTACCGGCTGCAGTCTGTAAACCAAAGCTGAATGCATTTCCGTCACCGATTGAAACGATTCCGGTTGCAGCACCATTGTAATAGAGTTCATAAGTAGTTCCTGTTTCAGAACCATTAAGATTAATCGCAACACCTGTTCCGCCAACACAATATGAACCGCCTCCTGTAACCTGGAAAGCAACTGGCAAAGGATCAATACTGATCGTTGCATTTGCATTCATTGTATATGTGCCACAAAGATTGGTTGCTTCAACTGTATAAACACCAGCTGCAGCCTGAAGACCAAATGAGATGGCAAAGCCTGTCCCGTTCAATACCATACCTGTACCAATACCATTATTATAAAGAGCATAGGTAGCATCGGCTTCTGAACCGCTTAGTCCTACTTCAACTCCGGCACCTCCGATACAATATGTTCCACCACCTGTTACATTATAGGCAAAAGGTAAAGGATCAAGGGTAATGGTTGCACTGCTGCTCATGGCAACAGTTCCGCAATTGTTTGTTGCTGTTACGGTATATACACCGGCAGCTGTCTGTGAACCAAAATAAAGCATCATTCCATCACCTGAGAAAGTAAGTCCGGTTGTAACGCCATCCAGGAAGAGTTCATAAACAGCACCAACTTCTGAATTCATCAGCGCAACTGTTACTCCGCCTGTTCCGGGGCAATAACTTCCACCACCTACAACAGCATAAACTGCCGGTAGTGGATCAATGCTGATACTTACAGAATTAAGCATGTCTGTATTGCCACAAATGTTTGTTGCAACAACGGTATAAGTACCGGCTGATGTAAAGGTGCCAAATGAAATGGCTGAACCTGTTCCGGCAACAACTGTCGGAGTGGCAATACCATTATAATATAGTGTGTAGTTTACTCCAAGATCAGTTGTGTCCATGGTAAGTTCCATTCCGGCACCACCTGTACAATATGTTCCGCCACCGTGAACCATAAAGGCTGCTGGTAATGGACATCCGCCATCAATACTGCCGGGAACAAAATTAGCGGCCAGAATTGTAGCATTGTAATCGGTGAACTGGTTCTGACCAGGGGCTGTTGACCAGGTAAATAATCCTGAACCACCGGTATAGTTGAATACAAATTCAATTAAAATATCATTGGAAATACTGACAGGAGCTATCGCAAACCAGGCCAGTTTGGCTTCATTTCCGATACCGTTTACTACGAGGCTGCCTGCTGCTAAAGCCGGATTTACGTTTTGATAACCCGTATAACTCATGATAGCAGTGTTATACTCCATTGATAAGGAAATTGCAGCTACATTGCTCATGTTCTGAACAGTAATAGGAACGATAACCTGTCCTGGTAAAGCACCGGTAATAACCGGAGCAATCAGGTTGATAACCAAAGCCTGGTTAACAGTAAGCAGGGCTGGAGTTGTGAAAACTTCAAGATTACAAACGCTTTCGGTAATCTGGCAACGGTACAATGCGCCGTTCAGTGCGAAAGAAGCACCTGTAACTGTGAGTTGCATGGTTGTAACGCCACTGTAAGGAGCAGTTTCGGTCAGATTAACAAAATTAGATCCGCCATCTGTGCTGATCTGCCATTGATAGCCGGTTGCTATATCTCCCATTGCGGAGAAAGAGGCAGTGCCACCTTCAAAAATGGTAGCATCCACCGGATTCAGTGTAACATTTAAACCCGGAAGAATAGAAATAGCAGCACTTGAACTCATTGTCTGCTGGCATCCGGTAACCACGTTGGTTGCCTCGATAGTATAAACACCGGCAGTACTCTGGTTAAAGCTCAGGGCTGATCCGGTTCCACTTTCCACAAAGGCATTTACTCCGTTGATGTTAATGAAATAAAGTACACCTGTTTCGGATCCACTCAGTGTAATAGCAGCATTTGTGCCTGGACAAATATTGCCTCCACCACCAACGGTGAATACAGTTGGTAAGGCATTGTAGGTGATTGTAGCTGTACCGGCCATATCAATTGTTCCGCAGAAATTAACGGCTACAACTGTATAGGTTCCCGGAGCTGTCTGAATTCCGTAATCAAGGGCTCCACCTGTTCCTGCTAAAGTCTGCAGTGTTGAAACCCCATTCAAATAAAGGGTATACGTAGCACCAACTTCTGAACCGCTGAGACCGATCGGGAAACCTGATCCGCCAAAACACTGTGTTCCACCACCGTCAATGGTTTGTACTACTGGAAGGTCGCATCCTTCGATGCTTCCATTGGTAAAGATTGCAGGTAGAATATTGGCGTTAAAATCAGTATAGGAATTATCACCAGGTACTGTTGACCAGGTAAACAGTCCATCACCACCGGTGTAATTAAATACATATTCAACAAGAACACCATTGGCCAGGGTTAACGGAGTAACATCAAACCAGGCAAATTTTACCTGATTGCCAATTCCGTTCAGATCCATAATTCCGGCAGTGAAAGCTGGATTCAGATTCTGATAACCTGTATAATTCATAATTGAAAGATCATAATTGAACGTCAGAGATAAAGACGCAACATTGGCAAAGTTTTCGATCGTAATTGGAACGATAACCTGACCCGGCACTGCATCGGTAATAACCGGAGCAATTGTATTAATAACCAAAGCCTGGTTAACCGTCAGGGTTGCTACAGATGAATACTCTTCCTGTGAACAAACACTTTCGGTAAATTGACAACGATACTGATAACCATTCATGGCATAAACAGCACCTGTAATTGATAAGGTGTTTGTATTTACACCACTATATAAAGCACCATCAGAAATGTTAATGAAGGAGAAACCTCCGTTTGTGCTGAGTTGCCATTGGTATCCTGTTGCATTGTTGGCAGCTGCTGAGAAAGCAGCATTCTCGCCATCTAAAACAGCGATATCAGAAGGATTGGCAGATAGACTCAGAACAGGATTGATTGTTATTGTTGCACTTCCTGTCATCCAGCTTGCACAATTGTCAACAGTAGCCTGGATAGTATAAACACCGGCAGTGTTGTAAGGTCCGATCGATAAGGCAGCTCCTGTACCCGGAGTTGATAAACTCCAGAATAAACCGTCAATATAAACATTGTAATCAACCCCAATCTGGGAATTGCTTATTTCAATAAATGCAGTCTGTCCGGCACAAAGGTTGCCACCACCGCTAACCTGATAGGCAGTCGGATTGGTACAGCCACTGATGCTTCCATCGGTAAAGGTACTTGGCAGAGTTGCCGCATTGAAGTTGGTATAGGAATTGTCGCCGGGAGCCATTGACCAGGTAAACAAACCATTGCCGCCTGTATAATCAAACAGATATTCTACAAGTGTTCCGTTTGCAAGACTAATGGGTGTAACATCGAACCAGGCAAATTTTACCTGATTGCCGATACCATTTAATAATAGTATACCGGCACTCAAACCAGAATTCAGATTCTGATATCCGGTATAATTCATGATAGAAAGATCGTAATTAAAAGTCAATGAGAACGAAGCAACATTGGCAAGGTTCTCAAAAGTTACCGGAACAACTACCTGACCCGGAACGGCATTGACAATAACCGGAGCAAAAGTATTGATTGAGAGCGTCTGGATTACAGTCAACAAAGCAGGTGAACTGAAAACTTCCTGTGCACAATCGGTATCTGTCATTTTTAAACGGAATAAATATCCATTCATGCTGAAAGGAACAGCAGCAATCTGAAGGTTTGTTGTTGAAACACCACTGTAAGGAGCAGTTTCTGTCAGATCGGTGAAACTCATTCCTCCGTCAGTACTGACCTGCCATACATAAACATCAGCTACATTGCCGGAAGCAGTATACATTGCTGTACCACCTTCTGCAACACTGGTATTTGTTGAATTTGTTGTAATAACAAGAACTGTACCGCTGGTGATAGTCTGGGTATTGGCCATCCAACCGAAACATCCGGTTGAAGTGTGTTGTGCGAAAATGCTATAAACTCCAGGCTCGGTATATGGTCCAAAGGTCAAAGCAGATCCGGATCCCAGCTGTGCATCAACAGTTTCAATTCCATTGCGATAAACAGAGTAATTGAAACCTGATTCAGAACCACTCAGGATCAGATTCAGACCGGCACTTCCCGGACAAACATCACCACCACCTGAAAGCGTATAAACAACAGGCAAAGGATTCACGGTAAAAAATGCAGATCCGATCATGTCGGTTGTTCCACAAGCATTGGTTGCTTTTATGGTGTAGTTTCCACCGGCAGTAACCAGAACGAATGAAATTTCAGCACCTGTGCCCGAAGTTGTAAGTCCGGTTGTTACATTATCAAGGAATAATTCATAGGTGGTATTTGTCTCGGAGAGATCAAGGTTGATTGCCACGTTGCTTAGTCCAAAACAATAATTCCCACCACCATAAACATTGAATGCAATGGGTAAAGGATCTTCAATAACTGTTGCAGAACCATCCATCATTAAGGTTCCGCAGGTATTGGTTGCATACACCTGATAAAGGCCTGCGGTATGATTGCCAAAGCTGAGGGCGGCACCGGTTCCGCTAAGAACAGTACCACTTGCAATGCCATTCAGATAAAGTTCATAACTGACACCTGCTTCAGAGCCATCCAGGGTAACTTCCACACCAGTTGTTCCGATGCAGTAATTTCCGTTACCGGCAACAAGGAAAGCCTGGGGTCCTGCCAGGGTAGAAATGGAAACACTGCCATTCATACTGGCAGTACAGCCGTTCCAGTCAGCCAGCACTGTATAAGAACCTGTTCCTGTATAAAAACCAAAACTGATTGGGGCTCCGGTGCCATTTTCTGTACCGACAATTCCGCCCGAATAAATCAGGGTGTACACAACACCATTTTGTGAGCCATCGATTCCGACTTCTGCTCCGCTTCCGCCGGTGCAGTAAACGCCGCCACCGGTTAAGGCAAATAAATCAGGAACAGCACCAACAACTGCATTCTGAGTTATGGTGTTTACACAACCGTTACCATCTGTATAGGTATAGGTAATGATATGGGTTCCGGCTCCGGCAACAGCAGGAGAGAAAATATTTCCGGTAACACCGGCGCCGGAATAGATGCCGCCGACAGGTGAACCCTGAGTAAGTTCAAAGGCAGCACCATCAGCACAACTTTGCGGGATAAGGGCAAAATCAAGTGATGGGAGCTGATTAATAGTAATATTATTTGAGGCTGAACTGGAACAACCATTAAAATCAGTGTAGGTATAAGTGATGTTAAATACACCGGCTCCGGTTACGGCAGGATTAAACTGTCCGGCTGATACTCCAAAACCTGAATAGGTACCTCCAACACCAACTGGAGTTCCGCCTGTAAGTGTAATGATTCCATTATTCTCACAATAAGGTCCCAGCGGATCGAGTGTAACAACAGGCAAAGGCAATATGGTTACAATAGCCTGACCACTCATGGTTGTTGTTCCGCAAACATTGGTTCCTTCTATCGTATATACTCCGGCAACTGTCTGATTTCCGAAATTTAATGCCATTCCGTTTCCGGCAATGGTAAAACCTGTACTTACACCATCCCGTAGGAGGGTATAGGTAACTCCTCCTTCAGAATTGTCAAGACCAACGCTGATACCACTTCCGTTTTGACAGTAGAAACCGCCTCCGGTTGTATTAAAGGTCAGTGGGAAAGGACATCCGCTGGAAACTGTCAGCGTGGCTGCACTGGAAGATGCTGAAAGCAAGCAGGCAGTGGTCGTGGCAACAGCCTGATATTTGTATCCATCCATACCGGCAGTTGCAGCATCAATCGAAAGGGTTGAAGTTGTAACGCCGCTGTAAGGAGGTGTATTGGTTAAATTAGTCCAGGTAACCCCATCTGTACTTTCCTGCCATTGCAGGTTTCCGGAAGTGGCAGTGGCTGTAAATTGGACAGGATCGCCGCTTGATACACTGGCATCAACGGGTTGACCACTGAAAAAAGGTGTTGATTCACAATTTACGGCACCGCTTACAAAGGTGGTCGGAATTTCAACGCCAAAAAGGTCACTAATCTGACAAGCACCCTGCGTGGTCAAATCCCAGTTCAACGGGCTTTGACTGCATGAATACGTAAAGTTAAACGTAAACAAAGTTGCTCCATTGGCAAGGTTTACAGGCGATAATCCAAACCAGGCTGCCAAAACTTTGGGCCCGTTTGTATTTACCAAAATAAATCCTCCGGCCAATGACGAATTATTCGTGTAGCCTGTGTAAGTCATGTTGCTCAACGGGAAATCCAGCGTCAACGATATGGAAGCCACACCGTTGAAATTCTGAACGGTTACCGGTACAGCCACTGTAGTGGTGCCGGGACAAACATTCAGAGTAGAAGCCGTAATAACAACCTGCTGCGAAAATGCTACATAAGACGACAAAACAATCGTCAAAAGAAGTGCAGTGATCTTGGTAATTGTTGTTTTCATGTTTGTTATTTTAATTTTTATATTTATTTATTTTTAATATCTTGACAGCAAAATGCCGCGTGGTCTGATAAAAAATATTCAAAGTTAACATACAGCAATGATCCCGAATTTTTCAGGTTTACTGTATATTAACCATTTAAGCAGGGTTTTGTTTGTGATAAAACGCCCTGTGACTATAAAACAAAGTTATGACAATAATTTCCGATAATAAAAGGAATTTATTAATTTTTATCAATAATTTAATACGCTCTTTGGCTCAAAACCTTGGTGTTCAATAAATAAGATTCTCTTATCCTTGTCCAACAAGCATCTTGCGCTAATGATTGGCTAAAATACGCATTTTTCCTGCCATGCTCCAAATTTTTTATCCCCAATTTTTCAAAATGATGTTGAAAAAGCCGGAAACGGATTTTTCTATACCTTTGCACGCTCTTATCCGGAAGAAGTATGTTTGAAAATTTAAGTGAAAAACTCGACAGAGCTTTTAAAGTTCTGAAAGGACAAGGCAGGATTACCGAGATCAATATTGCGGATACGCTGAAAGATGTCAGGAAAGCCTTGCTTGATGCCGATGTTAGCTATAAAGTAGCCAAGAAATTTACCGATGATGTTCGGGAGAATGCATTGGGACAGAATGTTTTAACCTCTGTTTCACCAGGTCAGCTCATGGTCAAAATTGTCCATGATAAACTGGCAGAACTCATGGGTGGAACCAAGGCAGAAGTCAACCTGAAGGGAAACCCGCCCGTCATTCTGATTGCAGGTTTGCAGGGATCCGGTAAAACTACCTTCTCGGCAAAACTGGCCAGATATCTTGTGTCCAAACAAGGCCGAAAAGCCTTACTGGTAGCCTGTGATATTTATCGCCCTGCGGCTGTCGACCAGCTGAAAATTCTCGGAGAACAGATCAGTGTGGATGTATTCTCCGAAGAAAATGAAAGTCCTGTAAAAATTGCCCGCCATGCGCTGGTTCATGCCAAAAATTATGGCTATACGGTCGTAATTATCGATACAGCCGGTCGTCTGGCTATCGATGAGGAAATGATGAAGGAAATTGAAGCCGTAAAACGGGAAGTCAATCCTTCGGAAACCTTGTTTGTTGTCGACTCCATGACCGGTCAGGATGCCGTTAATACCGCAAAAACGTTTAACGACCGTCTGGATTATGACGGAGTTGTTCTTACCAAACTCGATGGGGATACCCGTGGGGGAGCTGCCCTGACTATCCGCTCTGTTGTTGATAAACCCATAAAATTCGTCGGAATCGGAGAAAAGCTGGATGCACTGGATATTTTCCATCCCGAACGTATGGCCGACCGTATTCTGGGGATGGGGGATATTGTTTCCCTCGTTGAAAAAGCCCAGGAACAGTTCAATGTTGAAGAAGCCCAGAAACTTCAGAAAAAAATTGCTAAAAATCAGTTCGATTTCAATGATTTTCTTTCCCAGATCAAACAGATCAAGAAAATGGGAAATGTAAAGGACCTGCTCGGAATGATTCCGGGTATGGGAAAGGCACTGAAAGATGTAGATATCGATGAGAATGCCTTTAAAGAAATTGAATCCATTATCTTTTCAATGACACCTGAAGAAAGAGGTAATCCTTTGATTCTCAATGGTAATCGCCGGAAACGGATAGCATCCGGGAGCGGTACTACCATTCAGGAAGTAAACCGGCTCGTCAAACAGTTTGAAGATACCCGGAAAATGATGCGTATGATGACAACTTCCGGCGGAAAGGGCATGATGAATATGATGAAAAATGCAAAAAACCAGCCTAAACGATAAATTCTGACAATATGGCCCTGTTACTAGACGGACGGATACTTGCAAATGAAATTAAAGATCAGCTTGCAACCACTGTACGGAAAATGATTGAAGATGATATAGATGCACCTCACCTGGCTGCGGTTTTGATAGGTGATGATCCTGCCAGTCAGACCTATGTGGCATCCAAAGAGAAAGCCTGTCGGGAAGTCGGTTTTATTTCATCAATATACAGACTGGAAGCGGATGCAACAGAGCAGGAAATTCTTTCTGTTGTTGATTTTCTCAACAATGATCCGGAGGTCGACGGGTTCATCGTTCAGCTTCCATTGCCTGATGGGGTGAATGTTAATAAAGTCATCGAAAGGATTAACCCGGCCAAAGATGTGGATGGTTTTCATCCAGTCAATGCAGGCCGCATGGTGCAGGGCATTCCCTGTTATCTGCCCGCAACTCCTGCCGGAATTATGCAGCTGCTGAAACGTTACAATATTCAGACTGAAGGAAAGCATTGTGTTGTTGCCGGTCGCAGCAACATCGTTGGTACTCCGGCCAGTATTCTGATGAGCCGTAAGGCCTATCCCGGCAATGCCACCGTTACACTCGCTCACAGCAAAACACCTGATTTTGCTGATGTTTGCCGGAGTGCTGATATTCTGATTGCTGCTATTGGAATTCCGAATTTTATTACGGCCGATATGGTAAAGGAAGGTGCTGTTGTCATTGATGTCGGAATTCATCGGATTGAAGATGAATCCAAACAGTCCGGTTTCCGGCTGACCGGCGATGTTGATTTTGTCAATGTTGAACCCAAAGTGTCCGCCATCAGTCCTGTTCCGGGTGGTGTCGGACTGCTTACCATAACATCTCTGCTTCAGAATACCCTGATGGCCGCCCGCAAGGAAATTGCTTTTTAAGCTCCGGCTATGCAACTCAGTGTCGAACAGCAACTCTTACTCGATCAGGGCCGTCAGCTGCCTGTGATGGAAAGTTTTTATACCATTCAGGGTGAAGGACGAAACAGCGGAATGGCCTCATTTTTTCTGCGTGTTGGTGGCTGTGATGTGGGTTGCTACTGGTGTGATGTCAAGGAATCATGGAATCCTGCCATCCATCCGCTCCGGTCGGTGGATGATGTTGTGGATGAAGCCCTGAAATATCCTGCCCGCTCAGTAGTTGTCACCGGTGGAGAACCGCTTCTCTACTCCCTGGATTATCTGACTACAGCATTCAGAAATGCAGGCTTTAAAACGTATATCGAAACTTCCGGGTCATCACCCATGAGTGGAAACTGGGACTGGATTTGTCTCAGCCCGAAACCGCTTGCTCCACCACTCGACGAAATCATCCCGCTTGCACATGAGTTGAAAGTCATTGTATTTGAAGAAGCTGATTTTGCCTGGGCCGAATCTTTTGCATCCCGCGTTAGTCAGGATTGCAAAAAACTACTCCAGCCTGAGTGGAGCCGGCGCGAAAAAATAATGCCCATGATTGTTCGTTTTATCATGGATCATCCCGAGTGGATGGTCTCGCTGCAGAGTCATAAATACATGCATATTCCATAGTTTAATTTCGTAATATCTTATGAGCATGAAAAAGAATTTATTGGTTTCCGTATTCTTTATTTTCATGTTTCTGGTGATGATTTTTTCTTCATTTTCACAAGGATATCCTGAACTGTCTACCCGATCCGGAAAGGCGAAGAAATACTATATGGAAGCCATGAAAGCTTTCAATCTCCAAAGTTATGATATTGTAATAGGAAACCTGTATACGTGTATTGAGTATGACTCGTCATTTGTGGAAGCATGGCTTTTGCTTGCAGATGTTCAATCCATCAAAAAGCAGTATAGTGATGCCATATCATCCTACAAAAAAGCTTTGAAAATTAACGCTGAATTTTTCCCGAATGCATGGTTTCTGATGGCCAACATACAATTAAATGCAGGATATTATAATGATTCATATGACTCTTACAATAATGCATTGAAATTAAATCGATATTCACCCGAAAAAAAGGATTTGATTTATGGCAGAATGAAGCGTTGTGAATTCGGTTTTTATCAATTAACACATCCTGTTCCGTTCGATCCGAAGAACCTGGGTGATAGCATAAACGGAACCGACAATGATTATATAAATGCGATTACTGCAGATGATGAAATTCTCTATGTCACAATTAAAGCCAAACGATATGATCCCCTGCGCGAATCGGTTCGGGAAGAAGAAGATTTTTATGTTTCGGTGAAGAATTCGGGTGTATGGAGAAAGGTCAGGAATATCGGTGAGCCGGTCAATACTGCCGGAAATGAGGGAGCCCTTTGCATTTCGGCAGATGGTATGGATATGTATTTTGCCGGGTGTAACCGCCCGGATGGTAAAGGCAGTTGTGATCTTTATCATGCGCAACGGATTGGCAGCACCTGGAGCATCCCGGAGAATATGGGGATAGTTATCAATACAGAAAAGTGGGATACGCAACCTTCCATTGCTCCGGATGGAAAAACGATTTATTTTGTCAGTAACAGAGCCGGAGGGAAAGGCAATTCAGATATTTATAAGGCGATACGCGACGATAACGGAAAATGGGGGAGTGCAGTTAATCTTGGGGATAGTATCAATACTTCCGAGATGGAGATGACACCTTTTATTCATCCTGACGGACAGACTTTGTATTTTGCTTCACAGGGTCATTTGGGGATGGGAGGATTTGATCTTTTTGTCAGTCGCATGAAACCGGATGGCAGCTGGACAAAACCAAAGAACCTGGGGTATCCGATCAATACGGTTGCTGATGAAATCAATCTGATTGTGAATGCAAAAGGGAATATGGCCTTTCTTTCATCCGATAAGCCGGGTGGACTGGGGCAGAATGATATTTACAGTTTCGAATTGTATCAGGACATCAGGCCTTCCATGGTAAGCTATGTTAAGGGTGTTGTTTTTAACAGTGTGGATAAGCGACCTGTTAAAGCTGCATTCGAGTTAATTGATCTGAGTACGGGGGAAATAGTCGTTCGTTCTCATTCGGAGCCGGCCGGAGGGGAGTTTATGGTGACACTGCCACCCAAACGGGATTATGCATTGCATGTAAGTTCTCCGGGGTATTTGTTTTATTCTGATAATTTTTCTCTGAAAGACCTGAATTATGCAGACCAGCCCTTTTTGCTCAATATCCCTTTACATCCATTAAAAGCAGGAGAAATTGTGGTTTTGAAAAACGTATTTTTTGAAACCGACCGTTTTGAATTGCTGAATGAATCACGGATAGAGCTGGAGCGTCTTGTCAGTCTGCTCCGGAATAACCCTACGCTCAGTATTGAAGTTTCAGGGCATACCGATGATCAGGGTTCGGATGAGCATAATATTGAACTTTCGACGAACCGTGCCCGGGTTGTGTATGAATTTCTGGTTTCGGCCGCTATTCCTGCTTCTCGACTCAAATACAAAGGCTATGGGGAAAAGAGTCCGGTGGCAGACAATAAAACAGAGGAAGGACGCAAGCAGAACCGTCGGACAGAATTCAGGGTATTGAATCCATCGGAAACTGGCGGAAACTAGAATCTTAATTTTCTATCTTTGCGGCGAAATTATTGATATTTATGAGTAGACTAATTAGTATTATGGATCTCCGGGAGCTGCTCGATCAGGAAAAGCCCCTGTTGATTGTGGATATCCGGGAAGCGGATGAGTTCAATGAGTTTCATATAGAAGGATCCATCAATATTCCGAAGCCGACCTTCAATGATAACATACACCTGATTCCGCGGGATAAACCGGTTTATATCATCTGCAAATACGGGCAAAAGAGTGAGGCTATTAATTCGATGTTGCGTTCGGAGCACCATTATAAAAATATTTTTAGTGTATTAGGTGGTATGTACGACTGGGCGCGTGAGTATGAGCCGGGTGTTGAGATATGGTAAAAGAAATCAGACTATGGTAGACAGGATACTTAAAACGACGCAGGAATCGAAAGGCTTTTTCTTATTGGCAGGCCCCTGTGTTGTGGAAGACGAAGAGATGCCGATGGCTATTGCCCGGCAGATTAAACAGGTTACGGATCGTCTCGGAATACCTTTTATTTTTAAGGCATCCTACCGCAAGGCAAACCGTACCCGTCTGGATTCATTTACGGGCATAGGAGATCGAAAGGCACTGGAATTGATACGGGAAGTCAGTCGGGAATTAAATGTGCCCGTAGTGACCGATATACATACTGCAGAGGAAGCAGCTCTGGCGGCGGCGTATGTTGATATACTTCAGATTCCGGCTTTTTTATGCCGGCAGACCGATTTATTGCTGGCTGCTGCGGCAACCGGGAAAGTTGTTAATGTTAAAAAGGGACAGTTTGTTTCGGCCGAATCGATGAAATTTGCCGTTGATAAAATCAAACAGAGCAATCCGGAATCTGTTGTTATGCTCACCGAACGCGGTACCATGTTCGGGTATCAGGATCTGATAGTGGATTATCGGGGCATCCCGGTCATGCAGCAACACGGAGTTCCGGTCATCCTGGACATTACCCATTCGCTTCAGCAACCGAATCAGGCGGCCGGAGTAAGTGGCGGGAACCCTGCCATGATTGCTACCATAGCAAAAGCCGGGATCGCAGTGGGGGTTGATGGAATATTCCTGGAAACACACCCTGCGCCCGAACGGGCAAAATCAGATGGAGCCAATATGCTCAGGTTAGATCTTTTGGAAGACCTCCTGAGCACACTGGTCAAAATAAATAAATCTTTGTTGTAGGAATCTAATCCTGACAGGCCTCAACGATAGCTTTAAAAGCTTCGGGGTTATTCATGGCGAGGTCGGCCAGAACCTTCCGGTTGATTTGAATATCCTTTTCATGGAGTTTTCCCATGAATTGTGAATAGGACATGTCGTACTGGCGAACACCTGCATTGATACGGGCGATCCAGATTCCACGGAAGGTACGCTTTTTATTGCGACGGTCGCGATAAGCGTAACGCAGGCCTCTTTCGTAAGCGTTTTTCGCTACGGTCCAGACATTTTTACGGGCACCAAACTGGCCTTTGACCTGCTTTAGGACTTTTTTCTTTTTTGCTTTTGCTGCTACAGCGTTTCCTGCTCTTGGCATTTTTTTAGTGTTTTTACGTCAGCGTCATGTAATGGTACACGAACTTTAAGGGCTTGAGCGTAAGTTAAACAATGATTGAATTAGACGGCAAGCATCTCCCTGATTGCGGGCACATCGGCTTTGTCAACAATGGCAGAATACGTAAGATTACGTTTTCTTTTGGTTGACTTTTTAGTCAGGATGTGGCTTTTGTAAGCATGCTTCCTTTTGAGCTTTCCGGTACCGGTAAATGCAAACCGTTTTTTAGCACCGGATTTTGTTTTCATTTTTGGCATTATACTGATTATTTGGTGGTTTATCCTATGTTATTTTTTAGGAGCAATAAGCATGATCATTCGTTTTCCTTCGAGTTTAGGCAGCGATTCCACTTTACCGAATTCTTCAATTTCTGAAGCAAATTTCAGTAACTGGATTTCTCCCTGTTCTTTGTAAACGATTGAACGACCTCTGAAAAAGACATCCACTTTCACCTTACATCCATCCTGCAGAAATTTGATCGCATGTTTCAGCTTGAAATTGAAATCATGTTCATCGGTATGGGGACCCAAACGGATTTCTTTGACAACAATTTTGGCTGACTTGGCTTTGATCTCTTTTTGCTTTTTCTTCTGTTCGTAAAGAAACTTTTTGTAATCAATCACTTTACAGACAGGTGGACTTGCATTGGGCTGAATTTCCACAAGGTCAAGTTCAAGTGTTTCTGCGATTGCAATAGCTTCTTTCAAAGGATAAATCCCTTGTTCGATATTTTGCCCTACAACCCTTACAACAGGAGCTTTGATACGCTCATTGATGTTATAGGGTTCTTCCTTGGGTTTCCTGTTTTGAAACCCCCGTGGGTCTCTGGGATGATTGAAAGGTGTTGCTATATATCCTCCTTTTTAAATGGTTTGTTAATATTAATTTATCATTTTCCATCGTTGTTGAGACGCACAGCCGTGCGTCTTTACAACGGCCTGGAAAATTATGATGTCATTGATTCGTTTACTTCTTTGTTAATCATGGTGGCGAAATCTTCGACGCTGAAACTGCCTTGATCTCCAA
>CAYLTH010000010.1:20966-22540 GCA_964386485.1 uncultured Bacteroidales bacterium
TCTTTGTTAATCATGGTGGCGAAATCTTCGACGCTGAAACTGCCTTGATCTCCAACACCCTGACGGCGTACGGAGATGGTGTTTTCGGCTTCTTCTTTTTCTCCAACAATGAGAAGATACGGAATTTTATTTAATTCAGCATCCCGGATTTTCTTCCCGATCTTTTCGTTCCTTTCGTCAATCCGGGCGCGAAGATCGTAATTATTCATCAATTCTAAAACTTTTTTGGCGTAGTCGACATATTTATCACTGATTGGCAGTACAATAGCCTGTTCAGGAGTGAGCCAAAGCGGGAATTTTCCGGCACAATGTTCGAGTAATACGGCAACAAAACGTTCCATACTTCCAAAAGGAGCTCTGTGAATCATAACCGGGCGGTGACGGTCGTTGTCGCTGCCAATGTATTCAAGTTCAAAGCGTTCGGGTAAGTTATAGTCAACCTGAATGGTACCCAGCTGCCATTTTCTTCCGATGGCATCTTTTACCATGAAGTCGAGTTTCGGACCATAGAAAGCGGCTTCACCCGGAACAACAACATACTTGAGCCCTTTTTCAGCAACTGCTTCAAGAATCGCCTGTTCGGCTTTATTCCAGTTTTCGTCAGTACCGATATATTTTTCGGCTTTATTCGGGTCGCGCAGAGATACCTGAGCGGTATAATCCGTGAAATCAAGTGCTTTGAAAATCGTAAGCACAATATCGATAACACCAATAAATTCGTCTTTTACCTGATCCGGACGACAGAAAATGTGGGCATCATCCTGGGTAAATCCTCTGACGCGGGTAAGTCCGTGTAGTTCTCCGCTTTGTTCATAACGGTATACGGTACCGAATTCGGCAAGACGGATGGGCAGGTCTTTATAGGAGTGGGGTTTGTGGTTGTAAATTTCGCAGTGGTGGGGACAGTTCATCGGTTTCAGAAAGAATTCTTCGCCATCAACCGGTGTTGTAATCGGGCGGAAACTGTCTTTTCCATATTTTTCATAATGTCCGGATGTTACATAGAGGTCTTTCATTCCGATGTGCGGCGTGATAACCTGAACATATCCGGCTTTTTTCTGTACTTTTTTGAGGAAGGCTTCGAGGCGTTCGCGCAGCTGGGCACCTTTTGGCAACCAGAGGGGAAGTCCCTGTCCGACTTTCTGACTGAATGTAAATAATTCGAGTTCTTTACCCAGTTTACGGTGATCGCGTTTTTTTGCTTCTTCCAGCAGGAGCAGGTATTCTTCCAGATCTTTTTGTTTCGGGAAGGAAATACCATACAAACGGGTAAGCTGTTTGCGTTTTTCATCGCCACGCCAGTAGGCACCGGCAACACTCATTACTTTAAAAGCCTTGATAACACTGCTGTCGGGAAGATGAGGACCCCGGCAGAGATCGGTAAAGCGGCCGGATTCATAGAAGGTAATGGTTCCGTCTTCAAGATCATTCAGCAATTCGAGTTTATATTCGTCGCCTTTTGCTGTAAAATGGGCAAGAGCTTCGGCTTTGGAGACATCGCGGCGGACAAATGTTTGTTTTTCGCGGGCGAACTCCATCATTTTGTTTTCGATGGTTTTGAAATCGGATTCGGT
>CAYLTH010000010.1:22640-27125 GCA_964386485.1 uncultured Bacteroidales bacterium
GTTTTTTCAAAATGGGTGCAAAGATACTATTTATTTCGTTACGATAGCTGTTTTTTCCATACGCTGTGCACGAATCATGCGATTACGCTGGTATCGGTATATTCCGAAAGCCAGGGCAAGAATCACGGGCAGGAGGAAATTTGTATATTTAATGGCAGCTTTACGGCTATCATCCAATTCATCCAGGGGTCTGGAAGTCACTTCTTTGGTGCGCAATTCCATCAATCCGCTCTGGTCGGTAAGGTAATCTATCGCATTCATAATCAGGTTAATATTGTCGGGCTGAACTTCATGCGCATCCTGTCCTCTGCCATTCACAAAGAAATCTCCATCTGCAAAAACGATGATTTTTCCTGCTTTTGTGTTTTTATTTGTTGGTTCAAGAATACCCCCGAGTAAGAATTCTTTTTCTGTAAAATCGGATTCTGACCATTCCCGGTTTATATCGATGGTTAACGGAAGTTTGAGCAGACCGGATTTATCAGAGGATTTCAGCAGCGGAATGAAAGTAAAATCTGCATTTTTGTTCACAGTTATCGGGCTGGTAAATTGAAAAACCACCGATTCAAGTGAGGCTGTTACCGGATGTTTTTCAAAATTGCGGATATCCGGGAAAAAGGGAAACGGAACCTGACTTGTAAAATTAAATCCTCCCTGTTGCTGTGTGATGCCGATATTGGAACAGGCGGCATCAATAACAAACTCTTCTTCAAGTATAATTCCTTTAGTTTTCAGCCATTTTTCAAGTCCGGTCTTTACAGGGTTACCGCTGAGTGTATTGAAATCACCCTGTACCCGGTTCAAGGCAAGAATAAGATTACCGCCATTCTGGTAGTAGCGTTCGAGAGATGAGAGTTCCGCATCTGAAAAGCTGTCGGTTGGGGCAGTGATGACCAGGGTTGAGATTTTATCAGGAACCAAAAGGCTGTCGGTAAGTGTAACTATTTGAGCATCATACATTACCTGAAGGGTTTGCATAAATTGAGGAAACACATCCGGCCCGGCCTCTCCATGACCCGAAGAAAAACCAAGGGTTTGTTTGGTTTTCTGGCTTACTTTTTTGATTGAAGTCGACAGGGCATGTTCCATTCCGGCACCCGGTGTTATAAATGGTATAACATCGGTTTGTTCTCCGCATTTTACAATGACGCCCAGATATATTTTCTGTTGTTTCATCTGGTCTTTTTCGCGGATATTGGCCACCAGCGGCTGAATTCCGGCTCTTGCAGCGGTTTCTTCATCCAACGCACTTGCCGAGGGATCAATAAATTCGAAAACCATTTTCCCGTGTGATCGCTGATAATATTCGACCAGAAGATCCCGGAAATCTTTTCGCATATTCATGATATCGGGTGGTAGTTCTTTTGTGAAATAGGCTGTAATACTCACATTTTCAGGGAGATCATTCAGGAGGTTTTTTGTTGAGGAACTCAGGGTATATATTTTGTCGGCTGTAAAATCGAGCCGTACAAAAAAGCGATAGGAAAGCAGGTTGATCAGAATCAATGCGGCTGTCAGTGCAGCAATGCGAAGTGACTGTTTTGTTTTCATCGTTCTTACTTTCTGAAGTGTTTGATCTGAAAAATACTCAGGTAAAGCGCCATGGCAGTAAAGCTCAGGAAGTAGATCAGGTCTTTTGAGTCGATTACCCCTCTGGCCATGCTCTGATAGTGAGAGGAAAGGCTCAGATAGCTCAGGATTTCGGCCGGAATTCCTGTCATGCCGGAGGCAAGCAGATCGAAAATCAGGTGAAAAAATAAGCTGATAAGCAGACTGAGCAGAAAACCGGTGATCTGGTTCGTTGTGATGCTGCTGGCAAAGATACCGATGGAAATATAGAAGGCACTCATGAGCAGTAAACCGAGATACCCGCACCAAACAGCACCATGATCAATATTGCCGATGCTGCTGATGGTAAAGTAGTAGGGCAGGGTTAACAGGATAGAAAAGGCGATCATTCCCAGGTTTGCCAGAAATTTCCCCATAATTACCTGGGTATTGTTTACCGGAAGTGTAAGCAGTATTTCGAGGGTTCCGCTCTTTTTTTCTTCGGCGATCATGCGCATACTCAGAGCAGGAATAAAGAAAAACAAGGTCCAGTAGGCTGTTGAGAAAAAACTTTGCAGGCTGGCTTGTCCGGTGAGAAAGACATCTGTGCCGAAAAGCCAGGTAAAAAGTCCGCTGAATCCCAGAAAGGTAATCAGCATGATATAGGCCATGAGTGAATTGAAGAAAACACTCAGTTCTCTTCGTGCAATAATTCCAATTTTTTTCATAGTTCACGCATTATTCCGGATTCGCAATTTCCTGTGTTTTTGTTGTGAGTTCACGGAAAACATCTTCCAGTTTCCGTTCATGGGATGTCATACCCGTAAGGACCCATCCATTTTCGACACAAAGCAGAAACAGTTCTCTTCGGGAGGACATGGCGGGTTTGCTGATAATTTCAAATCCTTGTGGGTTAACAGGCATGAAATCAACACTTTCCACACTTTCTAAAACCTGAATTGCGGTAAAAATATCATTTCTGTTTCCATCTTCAATGATGATGTGCAGGATTTCATTTCCCCTGGCTTGTTTCCGAAGTTCCTCAGGACTGCCGTCGCCGGCAATTTTACCTTTATTGATAATGAGGATACGGTCGCAGGTTGCTTCCACTTCGGCAAGAATATGGGAGCTGAGAATAACGGTTTTTTGTTTACCGATGCGGCGGATTAGGTCGCGGATTTCGATGATTTGATTGGGATCCAGGCCGGTTGTCGGTTCATCCAGTATTAAGACGGCAGGATCATGAATCAATGCCTGTGCCAGTCCGACCCGTTGACGATATCCTTTCGATAATTCGGATATTTTCTTGTGTTTTTCATCATCAAGACCGCATAAGATGATCATTTCGCGGATGCGTCCGGGTAATTTTTCTGAGGGAATGTCGTGCATAGATCCGACAAATCCGAGGTAATCCATGACTGGCATTTCATGGTAGAGCGGATTGTTTTCGGGCAGGTATCCAATGTTTTTCCGGATTTCTTCCGGGTGCTTTTCGAGGGAGAATTCTCCGATGCTGACTGAACCGGAAGTGGGTTCCAGATAGGTCGTCAGCATTTTCATGGTGGTGGTTTTACCTGCGCCGTTTGGGCCCAGAAAACCAAGAATTTCGCCAGTATTAACCCGAAAGCTGATTTGGTCTACGGCGCGTTGATTGCCGTAATCTTTTGAGAGGTTTTCGACAACAATATCCATATAACGTTAATTTTTATAGAGATGGTAAAAGAGTTCGTGCAGGTTTGTCCGGAGATTTGATTTGCTTAGCTTGTTGTTTCCTGCATCAGGGTTAACCCGATTCGAAAGGAATATAAAAACACTCTGATCCAGCGGGTCAACCCAGCAATACGTGCCGGTAAAGCCACTGTGCCCGTAACTTTGCGGGGAGGCATCATTGCATGTAGGACCATTGGGAGAGGAAATAAGGAGGGGCTTGTCAAACCCGATTCCTCTGCGGTTATCATACCAGGGGAATTGTACACTGGTAAAATTCCGCACAGTTTCCTCCTTAATATACCTGACACCACCATAGGTTCCTTTATTCAGCAGCATTTGAAGAATTACAGCCAGATCTTCGGCATTCGAGAACAATCCTGCATGCCCGGCAACGCCGTCCAGCATGGCTGCGGCAGGATCATGCACATAACCACGGAGGATTTGTTTTCGAAAAACAGTATCATTTTCGGTGGGAATCAGTGCGTTGCCGGAGAAACGCTCAAGTGGTCTGAAGCCGGTTGTTTTTAATCCGAGCGGACGATAAAACTGATCGTTTAAGAATTTCTCAAAAGGTTGATTGCTCATGCGTTCAATCATTTCTTTCAATAAAATAAACCCAAGATCACTGTATAAATATTGCTTATTATTTTCAAGTGGGGAATCAAGTATTTCTTTAAAAACAGAATCTTTGTATGAAGCCGGAATAAAGAAACTATCGGCTACCCTTATTGAGTTCGGAAAAAAGACCTTTTTATTAATAGTGGTATCAGGTTGCCCGTTCAGCAAAATGTTTTTGTAAAAAGGAATCCATGGTTTCAATCGTGCCTGATGGCACATAATATCGCGGATGATGAGTCTGGATTTATTTGTGTTTTTTAATTCAGGCAGGTAATTGGATAAGGGTTCGTCCAGCAAAATTTTTCGTTCATCCACCAGTCTCATGATGGCCAGTGTGGTAGCAAATATTTTTGTAAGGCTTGCGATATCGTATAGATCGGTTTGTCTGACAGCTTCTGTGCTTTCGTAGGTATGTGTTCCATAAGCTTTTTGAAACAGCACGGATCCATTTCGGGCATACAGGACCTGGCAACCCGGATAGGCTTTGTCGGAAATACCTTTTAAAATGGTTGTTTCGATTTCCTGCAGAATAGAATCACCGGTCGGGATTGTTTCTTCAGTATTCCACAGCAGTCGGTTGTTTGAATCGTAATGGATTCCTGAATCATA
>CAYLTH010000010.1:27225-35278 GCA_964386485.1 uncultured Bacteroidales bacterium
GGCAATCCGCATTGTATCCAGGGATGTGAGGGGCAGGAGATTATTCCTGTTTTTGATCAGGGTAGCAGATTTCTGCATAATTTCTTCTGCTATCTTTCGATGATTCAATGAGTTGAGATCATCGATTAATCCTTCTGTACGGATCGGAGTATAGTTTGCCAATCCGACTTTGTATTTGTACCGCAGTACTTTTTTACAATGAAGTGCGATTTCCTGCTGCAGCTGGCTATTGGTATCACTGGCTGCACAGATCGACATAATGGCCATGGGCACATCCAAAGGCATTAAAAGAATATCGTTTCCGGCCAGTAAAGCATGTACTTCGATTTCGCCGGGTTTAAAACCCCTGGTAACACCACCCATTTCGAGGGCATCGGTAACCACCAGGCCATTAAATCCCAGATCCTTTTGTAATAATTGCGAAACTATTGCCTTGGATAAGGTAGAAGGGTTATTGGAGGTTGTATCCAGTGCAGGTATATACAGATGTGCAACCATGACGCCGTCAAGTCCTTCGGAGATAAGTTTTTTGTATGGATACAGGTCAATAGAATCAAGAACCTGTCGGGAGTGCAGCAGCACGGGCAGCGTTAAGTGACTGTCGGTATCAGTATCGCCATGACCGGGGAAATGTTTTGCCGTATAGAGAATATTACTTGCTTTGTGGCCATTGATATATGCCCTGGAGAGCCGGAGTACTTTTTCTCTGTCCTGTCCGAACGACCGCATATTGATAACCGGGTTAGCCGGATTGGAATTGATATCCACAACTGGACCAAAGTTCATATGGATACCCATGCGTTTACAATCTTTGCCAATCTGGGTTGCCATCCGGCCTGCCAGTTCTTCATCCATGGTTGCACCGACAGTCATGGCATAGGGAAATCCTGTGGTACTGTCGAGACGCATGGCTAATCCGCGTTCGGCATCAATGCAAACCATAATAGGTGTTTTGGCCAGAGCCTGGTATTCATTAGTTTTGTTTGCCTGACGAACCGGAGTACTTTTAAAGAAAACGACTCCACCGATGTTGTATCTGGAAATCAGGTCCGGAATTTCAGGAAGAAAGATATTGTCTTTATTGGCCCTGACAAAAATAAGCTGTGCGATTTGTTCGTCGAGCGAGAGGGTATTGAATACAGAATCAGCCCAAAGACTGTCGGGACTTTGAAAGGATATTTCGCGGGAAGCTGATACTCCCTGGCTGAAAAGAAAAAACAGGATCAGCAGACTGATCGTCCTCTGCACCTTCATCCACATCTTATTTCCTGGCTTTCGGTTTTTTGATTGATCCGGTAGCTGGTTTTGCCGGCTTTACAGAAGTGGCCTTTGATGCCGTTTTCTTGGGTTGGGCAGGTTTTGATGCTTCAGCCTCAGGCTGAGCGATCTGAATTTGCGGGGTTATTGATGTAACTCCCTTTTTCTCAAGATGTTCATCGAGGCGAATTGAGAAATCAGCCAGCACATTCATGAAGTTGATAAATGCATCATAGGGAGATGCAAAGGGATTGTAGACCATGTGAATTTCTCCGGCAGAAAACCATTTGGTTGACATATAGAAGAAGTGGTCGCTGGCCTGAAGGTAATACCAATCGCGAAGAATATCTTCATCAGTACAGTGTCTGATTTTTTCTTCGTGAGAATAAAGTTTATTGAGCGCCTCTTTCTGCATTTCATTTCCCATCCAGGCAGTCAGGTCGCGTTCTTCATCAGCCCAGGATACCATTTCCTGCGATTTGATAGCAGAAACCGGTTGAAGTGTTGCTGCTATCTCTGATGGAGTATTAAAGGTGAAATTCGTATTTTTCAGAACCAGGGCAGGTAAAGCCTGCAGGAAATCCAGAATTCCGGTATCGGCTTTCTGGTGTTCGCCAAAAGTTTGATAATCAATAAAAATATTCACCACTTCCTGTTTCGGATCGATGTTTTTTAACCAGGTAACGAATTTATCGGCTGTAAGTGGCCATTCGGCCCAGTCTTTCTGACCAAAGCGGAAAGTGAGATCATCACTCATCTGAAAGTTCCGGAGGAGCAACTTCAATTTTGGGTTGATGGTATTGCAATAAAGGTAATTGGGGCTTTTCCAGCCAAGGAGATGTTTAGCGCCTTCGGTCAGCATTGTTTGAAAACCTAGTCCGGAAACAAGGTCTCCGATCGTATCAGAATAAATCAGCTCAGTATTGCGGAAGGTTTTGGGTTCAAGTCCGAAAGCAGACTTCAGGGCTTCATTGTGTTTAAATACCTGATTTGTAAATTCTTCTTTGCTGAATACCGAAGCCAGTGAATGGGCATGGGTTTCTCCAATGAATTCGACATTGCCGGTTTTTGCCAGTTTTTTAAATCCGTTCAGGGCTTCAGGTGCAAAACGTTCGATTTGTTCCAAAGCCGTTCCTGAAATTGAAAAAGAAACTTTAAATGCTTTGCCCAGGTTTTTGATCTGTTGTAACAGTATGGCATTAGCCGGAATATAGCAGTTTTCTGCTACCCTGCGAATGATTGAACGGTTTGTGTAATCATCATAATAATAGTGATTATCCCCGATGTCAAAAAAACGATAGGTTCTGAGCCTGTATGGCTGATGAATCTGGAAGTATAAGCAAACTGATCTCATAGTATCGAAAAACTTTAAAATTACAACAATGATGAATAAACCTGTTTAATAAAGTATGCTGATTTCTCCCATTTAAGGCTGTCGACTTCCATTTTGCCTTTTTCTTCAAAGATTCGGGTCAGAACGTCATATTTCAGCAAGGCATAAATATTATCAGCCAGGGCATCGATATCCCAGAAGTCGACTTTTAAGGCATGCTGCAGCACTTCGGCAACACCACTTTGTTTGGAGATGATAACAGGAACATTGGATCGGATGGCTTCGAGCGGAGAAATACCGAATGGTTCACTTACACTGGGCATGACATATACATCACTCATTCCGAACATTTTGTTTACATCTTCACCTTTGAGAAATCCCGTGAAGTGGAAACGATCTGCAATTCCCAGCTGTGCGGCACGACGAACCATTTTATTCATCAGGTCACCTGAACCGGCCATGACAAAGCGAACGTTTTTATCGCGTTGCAATACTTTGTATGCAGCCTCAATAAAATATTCCGGACCTTTCTGAAAGGTAATACGTCCCAGAAAAGTTACAACTTTTTCGCGGACATGTTTTTTATAGGGAGCAACGTTGGAATGTTCGTGTGGTTCAACAGCATTGTGAACAGTAACGACTTTTTCAGCAGGAATTCCATAGCGTTCGATCACAATGTGGCGGGTGAGGTTACTCACCGTGATGACTTTATCGGCCATTTCCATGCCCCATCGTTCGATGTCATAAACCTGTTGATTGACATGTTGTCCGGAGCGGTCGAATTCGGTTGCATGCATGTGTACAACCAGCGGTTTTCCTGTTGCCTGTTTGGCAGCAATGCCGGCTGGATAGGTGAGCCAGTCGTGTGCGTGAATAATATCGTAATCGTATTTTGCGGCAATGGTAGAGGCAACCCAGGCATAGTGGTTTACTTCCTCCATCAGATTGGTTCCGTATTTTCCGGAGAAGTTAAATTTGGTTGAAAAGAGTGTTTTCTGACCTTTTCGTTTTACGGTTTTGGTTTCTTCGTGTATCCGTTCAAAATCCTCCGGATAAACATAGGGCATAATATGGGATTCGACTTCGAGATAGGTGAGTTTTTCTTCAAATTCTTCATCGATCTCCTGGGTGAAACTAACCTCAACATCGCTTGCATTGACAAGACGGATGGCTTCTTCACTTTCGTCGCCATAAGCTTTCGGGACAACGAAAAGTGTTTCAATGCCGTTCCTGGCAAGGCCTTTGGTCATCCCGAAGCAGGCAGTACCGAGTCCTCCGGTGATATGAGGTGGAAATTCCCAGCCGAACATTAATACTTTCATAGGTTAATTTGATAATTTGATAATTTGGAAATTTGAAAATGGAGATGAGTGGTATAGTCCGGTAATTTATTTTTTATCTTTTTTTGGTTTGTTATTTGCTTCGAATTGGTTGATAATCATGCTGAAGCGAAGTAATTCGGCGACATTCCAGGCCATTGAGATGGCTCCACCCGGCCGGTGAGGAGGATCTCCGTCATAATATTCAGAAATACTACCGATACCATGTTCTGTAATAATTTCCTCGAATTGTTTATATACACCTTTTATAAAGGGGAGGCCTGAATTTTCATGAATTTTCAGATAGGCTTCAGCGAAATGGGCTACCAGCCAGGGGTAAACAGTTCCCTGGAAGGCTGCTTTATCGCGGTTGCTCTGATTTCCAACGTAAACACCGATATAGGCAGGGTTTTTCGGGGCCAGACTGCGAAGTCCGCGTGTTGTAAGCAATTCACTTTTTACCTTATCAAGAACCAGCTTGCGTTTATCTTCTGTTAAAGGAGAGTAGGGGAGAGAGGCGGCAAAGACCTGATTCGGTCGCACGCTCCAGTCTTTAAACTGTCCAAAACTATAGTCACACAGGTATTTCCGTTCATCATTCCAGAATATTTCTGTAAAGGATTTCGGGATACGGGCAGCAATATCTTTCCATTCGTCGAGGCCGGCTGTTTTTTTAGCTTTTTCTGCCAGTTCGAGCATGAAACAAATGGCGTTGTACCATAATGCATTCACATCATTGGTATACCCAGGGCGTTGTGTTACAGCTTTATTATCAACCACTCTGTTCATCCAGGTTAGCGGACGGTTTTCATCGTAAGCATAAATCAACCCGTTGTCGTGCATTTTTATGGTTGGACAATATCCGTCTTTGTAAGCACTGAGGATTTGAATCATCAGGTCGCCATATTCTTTCCAGATTTTTGTCTTGTTTCCCGTATAATCAGCATACTGCTGCAATGCCCAGAAAAACCAGAGTGAAGTATCTGCAGTTATGGTGGAACAATCCAGATGATTTCCATACTGAGGAAAGAATGGTCCTTTCATTCCGGAAATCATGGTTTGGAGTACTTTTTCAAAATTATGCACCCGGTCATCAGTCAGGGTGAGTCCGGGCAAAGCAATAAAAGTTTCGCGACCCATTTTATTATACCAGGGGTAGCCTGCAACCACATCGGCTGTAGTTTCCTGATGGACAATCAGCTGATGTGCTGAATTCAGCAGGCAGTTGTGAAAACTGTCCCGTGGAATTCTACGCTTCAACTCATCATCAAAAAGCTGTGCAGCCTTTGTAGGGTCAATATCTTTCAATCCGGCAATAAAATAAACGCTTTCGCCTTTTTTGATCGGAATTTCAAAATAACCGGGGACAAAAAGATCTTCCAGATAATCATAACCTCGTTCGAGTTCTTTGGTGTATTCAATATCCCGGAACCAATCAGGAACATGGATATATTCAGCAGGTTTAGAAATCTGCATGCATAAGGGTGAATAATACTGATACATTGCCATCCTGATTCCATTGGCAATGGGCTCGTATTTGGAATCAACAAAAATATTGGCTTTGCTCAGATGGTGGTGATTCCGGAATGCAAGGAAAGGTTTAAACCGCAGCTGAGTCGGGGAAGTAGCTTCAACCAGGGTATATTTGATAATCATCCGGTCCTCATTGTGCGTAAAAACCATTTCTTTTGATAATATAACTCCCCCGACCTGGTAGGTGATCTTAGGTATGGGTTCTGTTGTAAAATCGATGATGTATTTCTGGCCCTTGGGTTCGTAATTTCCACCTTTGAATTTATGAATTCCCAGATTGGCCGAATTATCTTTCTGGATAACACTTTCATCCACAGTGGAAAGCAGAACATGGTGTTCATTGTCGAGACCCGGTTGCCGGGTTATGAGTAAGCCATGGTACCTCCGGGTATTGCACCCGATAATGGTAGTTGAGGAGTAAGATCCGGCCCGGTTTGATCGGAGCAGTTCCCGGGTAAGTGAATATTCAAGATTCAGCAGGCGTGATCGGTCAAATTTTATGTAGCTCATAGGAAAATTATGTACTCAAAGTTTCTACATATTTCAGCATTTGCAAAAGTAGTTGAAAATTGGCATATTCTGATATGGTTTTCAACGGATTAATAAAAATTAACAAACACCTGAACGCTTTGTTTAGCAAGTATTGAAAGATTTGCAACCTTCTTCGGAGCAATAAAGCAGGAAAGTCTGTGTTAATATTTACCTATCTTTGCAGTGATTTTGACCTTATGAACAACAAAAAACAAACTATATTTCAAATACTTTCACTTGTATTTTTGATATTTTTCCTGGCCTCATGTGAGAAAAAGGATGACTTTATTACGGATTCCTCCTTTACACTTGATTTCTCTGCTGATTCTGTCGTTTTCGATACTGTATTTACGACTATTGGCAGTGCAAGCCGGAATCTGATTGTGTATAACAATTCTGATCAGCCGGTTAAAATCAGTTCGATCAGGCTGGAAGGCGGAACAGGCAGTGCCTACCGCATCAATGTTGACGGACAAAGTGGCGTGAATTTCACGGATGTTGAGATTGCAGCCAATGATAGTATGTTTGTTTTTATGACCGTGAAGATTGATCCGAATAATGCCAATAATCCCCTGGTGGTTGAAGACAAGATTCGTTTTATAACCAATGGTAATGAACAGGAAATCAGTCTTGTAGCCTGGGGGCAGGATGCTCATTATATTGTTGCCAATAAACTATTGAATGGATATTTACCATATCGCATCGTGGCTGCTGAAGGGCAGAATGTTTTATGGATGGCTGATAAACCCTATGTAGTGTATGGGTATGCCGTGGTTGATTCGACCGGTTCCTTGTTCATTGGTCCGGGTGTAAAAGTTCATTTTCACAAGAACAGCGGCTTATGGGTTTACAAGGGCGGCTCAATCAAAGTGAACGGAGTTGCCGAGAATCCGGTTTTGTTCCGGGGTGATCGTCTGGAGCAGTCTTACAATGATATTTCGGGTCAGTGGGATCGGATCTGGCTGAATGAAGGCAGTGTTGACAATGAATTCAACTATGCCATCATCGAAAATGGTTTTATCGGACTGCAGCTTGAAACCCTGGGTAGCAGTATGGGGAATATGCTGAAACTGAATAACACGATTATCCGGAATATGAGCGGGTGGGGGATATTCAGTCGTTTCTATAAAGTCGAAGCCAGGAATGTAGTGGTTGGGAATTGCGGTTTGGATGCGATGTACCTTTCTACCGGCGGAAGCTATGATTTTCGTCACTGTACTTTCGGGAATTACTGGTCGGAAGGTGTGCGCCAGACTCCGGGAGTGGTTATCAGCAATTACTACATCGATCAGTATGCACAGACAACTTATGTTGGCGATCTGAGTAAAGCCTATTTCGGAAATTGTATCGTTTATGGCAATATAGAAGAGGAACTGGCTATCGAAAAAGATGACGCGGCAGCTTTTAATTTTAAACTCGAAAATTGCCTGATTCGTACCAGTCTGCAGCACGACAGCCTCATCAATTGTATAAAGAACAAGGATCCGCTGTTCAAAGATGCTTCCCTCAATGATTACAGATTAAAAGAAAACTCACCGGCAATCGGCAAGGGCAAACCCGAGATAGGACAAAGTGTACCCTGGGATTATTGGGGTGTTTCGCGCTTACCGATACCGGATCTAGGCGCCTATCAATACAAACCTTAAATAACTTCCGCCATTTTTTTGCCAATCTCGGCCGGTGAATCCACTACATGGATGCCACATTCCCGGAGAATTTCTTTTTTGGCTTCTGCAGTATCGGCTTTTCCACCAACAATAGCACCGGCATGTCCCATGGTTCTTCCCTTTGGTGCTGTTGCACCGGCGATAAAGCTTACTACGGGCTTGGTACCGTGTTCTTTAATCCAGTAGGCAGCTTCTGCTTCCATGTTTCCGCCGATTTCACCAATCATTACAATCCCTTTTGTATCCGGATCTTCCATGAGAAGTTGAACGGCTTCACGGGTACTGGTTCCATTGATAGGGTCGCCCCCGATTCCGATGGCAGTACTCTGGCCAAGTCCGGCTTTGGTTAGCTGATCAACGGCTTCGTAGGTTAAGGTTCCGGAGCGGGAAACAATCCCGATATTGCCCGGACG
>CAYLTH010000010.1:35378-44477 GCA_964386485.1 uncultured Bacteroidales bacterium
ATCATTTGGGTAGCATGAAAGGTGCCTTCGTTTCCGGTAAAGCCCTGGACGATGATTTTTGAATCTTTGTTTACTAAGACGCTCATAAAGGTAAAAGGTAAAAGGTAAAAGGTAAAAGTGAAAAGTAAAAAGTAACTGGTTTCTCGTCACGCGTCACGCGTCACGCGTTACTGGTTACAAAAATAGTGATTTGTTCGAATTTTCTATTTAACAAGTTAGATATTTTCTATTTGTAACCTTCAGGAGGTAAAATTAGTTTAACAAGTGATGAATACTTTTTTGAAAAAGTTGTCGGATGACGCTGTCATATGTGCTTTGGCTACCGTACCGGGTGTATCGGCTATTGCGGTGGTCAGGGTTTCGGGTGTCGGTTGTATTGAGCTGGTTGACAGCGTTTTCGTGTCGGCAGTCAAGGGTAAAACCCTGACAGATGCGGAGGGATATACCATTCAATATGGCCGGATACGCTATGAGGGAGAAGTTGTTGATGAGGTGCTGGTCAGTATTTTCAGGGCTCCGCATTCGTATACCGGTGAAGATCTGGTGGAGATTGGAATTCATGGTTCGGTATACATTCAGCAGCGGTTGACGGAGGTTTTGGTACAATGTGGCGCCAGAATGGCGGAGCCGGGCGAGTTTACGCTCCGGGCTTTTCTGAACGGCAAGCTGGATCTGAGTCAGGCCGAAGGAGTTGCCGATCTGATCGATTCTCAGTCGCGTTCATCGCATGATCTGGCGATAAACCAGATGCGGGGCGGGTTTTCGAAAACGATTTCAGCTTTACGCTCGCGACTGGTCGATTTTGCATCGCTCATGGAACTGGAACTCGATTTCAGTGAGGAAGATGTTGAGTTTGCCGACAGAACCCAGTTTCTGGGACTGATTGCCGAAGTACTGGAAGAAATTTACCGGTTGAAGACTTCTTTCCGCTATGGCAATGTGTTAAAAACCGGGATTCCGGTGGCCATTATCGGGAAGCCCAATGTCGGGAAGTCGACCTTGCTCAATGCTTTGTTGAATGAAGAGAAGGCGATTGTTTCGGAGATCCCCGGTACGACGCGCGATTATATTGAAGACCGCATGGTGATCCGCGGGGTTGTTTTTCGCTTCATCGATACTGCAGGATTGCGTCATACCTCCGACCATATCGAAAGTCTGGGCATTGAGCGTACCTATGAGCAGATCAGTCAGGCTACCATTATAATATATGTATTCGATGTGAACGAAACTTCGGCAGAGGAACTGACCGAAACCATCGAAGATCTGAAAATCCATGCCGGAGAAGGCAAGGTGTTTATCCCGGTGGTGAATAAAACCGATTTGTTATTCGAATCACCACGGCACTTTGCTGATCTGGTGAATCTGAATACCTTGTTTATATCTGCAAAGCGGAAAGAGAATATCAACCTTATTATAGAAACCTTGCTGGATACGGTTCATCAGGAAAAAGTTGAGGATCAATCCATTGTTTCGAACGGTCGTCATTTTGAGGCACTTGAAAAAGCCGGAATTGCATTGGAAGAGGTAAAGGCAGGTCTTACAACCTCCATTCCAACCGACCTGATTGCCATTGATCTCCGCCGTGCCTTGCATCATCTTGGAGAAATCACAGGCAGTGTAACAACGGAAGAGCTGTTGGCTAATATTTTCGGACGGTTTTGTATAGGGAAGTAATAATCTTATCTGTCAAACGATATAATGAGGAAGAACAAATTCACTAAACCATATTGGTGTAGTATTGACTTTTATTTGCATAGACCCTTTGAATGTTTCTGCAATTAACTGAAGTTTCTTGCCGGAATTGTCGAAGAGATATGACCTATACGTTAACTGCATTGCGGGAAACAGGTTAGTTAATGTCTTAGTGTAACGGGATTTTATTCCTAAATCGTTGATATCGATTAATCCGCTAATTGCCAGATGTTTGCCAATTTCATCAGCATTTATAAAATAACCCGGATCGTACTTCTTTCTGAATTCATCAAACAAAGTACTCTTGCCTGACCCGTTTGGCCCGGCAAAAACACGCAAACGCTTATTGGATAGCATGCAATACTGTCCCTTTTTTTACTTTAGTTTTTAATTTCGATATGTTGTCAGACTTTTGATTAGTCCCTTCAATAACAGTTTTCGTGCCATCGGGTTGTTCTTTGTAGAGTATTCCATTCTCCATATAAACAATGCTCAATCCAAGTGCTTTTGAAGCCCGGATAGCATTTTCAACTCCCTTTTGTCCAACTTTGATGAGATTGGCTGTTTGCTCAGCATCCGATCGGAATACATTTTTTTTCTTCAAAGGGATATCTCCCTTTTCAACAGTTTTTTTCATGCCAGAATTCATTTCAATGCAAATTTACCAATATTTGATTAGAATTTCAAATTATTGGGCATTTATGGAAATCCATTACTCGTCGTCTGGATTCATTGATAAAAATTTGAAAGATAATTAGTGAAACAAAATATATTTTTGTTATTTTTACAGTATGAGTCCGATTTATTATAGATCCATGAAATTCTGTATTAACTTTCATCCAATGAAAACCAAATTAGTATTGCTTCTAATCCTATTCGGTTTGTGTGCCTTACGCACCCGGAGTCAGGCTGTTGTTGGGATACATGGAGGTACCTATACAACTGATTATTACTGCAGTCCCGATACCCCGCATTTTTCCGGGATATTTAAATCGCGTCCGGGATATTGCCTGGCCTTGACTTTGAATGGAAGGGAGAAGCCTCATTCTCACATTGGCTTTGAGGCTGCTTTTGTTCAGAAGGGTATGGATGCACAAATTCATTCTGGCGGATTGGCAGCGACAATCTACAGGGATATTGAATTTCATCTGAATTATCTGTATTTATCCGCTTTTCCGGAATGGACGATCGGCAAAAAACTTCAATTGTCCCTGAGTACAGGACCTCAACTGGGAGTTCTTGTTTATTCTCGTCAAGATGGTCACTCTTGGGTTTCTGGGAGTGGGATGGATACCAGTTGGACAGATACCGGTTCTGCCAGCGATGATATTGCCGCAATGGATATCCGGTTATTTTTGAAGGTGGGTATCAGCTATTCGGTTAGTGATAATCTTGCAGTTGCAGTTGAAAGTATGGCCGGTATTGGGATTTCGCGCATCTGGAAAACGGGTCTTGAGTCGAATTCCCGCATGAATTCCTTCGATAACAGCATCCGCATAGGATTGATATACAGGTTGAATTCTTTAAAATTGTCCCAAACCTGATAAAGGTGTTCAGGTGTTCATGTGTTCCGGTGTTCGGGTGTTCTGGTGTTCAGGTGTTTGTTCGGGTTGTTCCGGTTGGTACATTGGTACATTGGTATGCTGGTAGATTTGCACATTGGGCAGTGCATCGGGGAAATTTCGTTTCAGGGTTTCAGAGTTTCAGGGGTTCATATTCTCCTGATTACTTATTAACTATCAACTATCAACTATCAACTATCAACTATCGAAAAATAGCTTCGGTGGTTTTGCTCTGATTGCCTGCAATGTGTGAACTATGTAAGTCTTTTTATAAGTTGTGTAATACATTGGAAGGCAATAAACCTCACCTTGCAATCATCTTGAAATATTCATTATGATAATAAACCAAATGAAAACGACAGAAATTAAAAGCCAACTGGAAGGTGAAAGTATTCCGGATAATAACAATTATGCTTCGGATGGTGTGTCCCCAAACTGGACCAATGAAGAACTGAAAATTTACATTCTCATTTATTGTTCGAATGCAGATTTTTTAGAATCAAAAATCGAAACAGACTATATCAGGTCAAAAATTAAGAATGGAAATTTTGATAAAATACACCAGGAATTTGAGAAAGATAATGATTATCAAAGTATTCAAAAAATTCAATCATCCATTATAGAGCATAACCATGACAATGTTGAATCATTGTTGCAGGAAATAAAGGAGCTCTTTTTAACCGATGATTGTTTTGATATAATGGAACAGAATCTTTATCTGGGATTGAAACACCTTTTAAAATGAGGAGCGTAAATGTGCTGATGTGCTAATGTGCTGATGTGCTAATGTGCTGATTACTGTACAATTCGGATGGCACCGATGGTGTTATTGCCAATCAGTAACAGTTGAGAAAAAAGATCGCCGGGATGGGTGTTGCTGTGACGGAGAAGTCCTTCGAGCTGATGCCCTTCGGGTAGGAGACCTTCGAAAAAAGGAGGGAAGGAATTGTAATGGAAGGTTTGCTGAGAAACGGGCATAGTGAGGGAAACGGAGCTGCCGGTGTAAAGTGCATGATAATCAAAGCGGTATTCTTTTCCCATCACGATTTCAGTGAGAATTCCGGCTTCAGTTTCTTCGACCAATATCCTTGCTGTTCGCATGTTTCAGAGCATTAATTTATGGAGTCGTTGTTCGACGAGATAGCTGTAGAGGGCCTTGTATTCAAGAGGCAGGAAACTGGCGGCAATCATGCTGAACCAAGTATGTTTTATCTGGTTGAAAATCTGAAGGATAGCCTGGATTTCCTGCGATGAAAGCGTACAGACCCTGCCACCGAAGTAATCCACTAAAAGATCTCGTGTAAGTCCTTTTCTGACTCCCTGCAGACTTAATCCGATTTCATCAGCATCGCGGGTGAGCAGAATGGTCGAATTCACCAGATCATAGGCCGGAGACAGGCGGGTTACTCCGTCTTTACTGATCACAGAATAATTTTTTAAATGCATATCCTGGTTGCCACAGAGGTAGTTGAAAATTACCAGCCGGAATAATTTAGTAAGTTCCTTTTCCGGAAAGCTGCAATACTGTTCCATGAATTCTGTCAGTTTTTCCATGCCGGCTTCCCGTTTGCTTCGCCGGTTCAGTCCGGCCAGCTGCGCAAAATCTTCCACCGCAATGGCTGCTCCGGTTTCATCCCGGTCGAACCGACGCACAAAATACGTAAGACTCTGATCTGCTGCATAAACCAGTCCGTGAAACGGAACTTCGATGCCGGCCAATGCTGCCAGTCGCATCGTCAGGTCTTCGTTTTCGGGAAGAAAAGGAAAAATATGATGCTGGGGTTTCAGGATAAAGTCCGGGCGTTCATCATCGCGCATGAAACTCATTTTCTCCGTACTTAAAGAGGCATTTAATTTGGGTTGTGAACCGGCAATTCCGACTTTATTGGCCTGTAGCTGCGCTTCCTCACGCAATTCACCGGCTGTAAAGGGCAAGGGATGCAGGAAACCGAGTCCGCGACTGAGTTGATCGAGTCCCTTTTGGCTATAGGACCCGGACTCACAGGGTTCATATGTAATCGGGCAGCGTGTCATCCTGCGTCGAGCTGTTGCAATTGGTAATTGCTGATGAAATGGTAAATTTTGGTTTTCCAGGAGGAATGTGCCCGGGCATAGCCGCTCAGACCAATGGCTTTAATCCAGGCTTTGTAGTTCATATTTCCCTTGAGACCCGGGTAATATTTGCGTTTTTGGATCATTTCGGTAAACTGGCGGTAAGATTCTTCCCCGTTTTCATAGGTTTTGTAGGCGGTGATGGATTTTGTACCCGGAATCCGATACCGTTTCGGGGCTTTCATGCCGAAATGGTTGTTCAAAAGCTTACAGTTCCGGCTGGTACATGCTCCTGTTTCATGGATAGCAATACCCAGCATGACACTGGCAGGAATACCGGTAGAAATCATGAGCTGGAGCGAGATGTAGAGGTATTTATCAATGTATTTCCCGACATTGCCGGTCAGGATGGGACGGCGCAACTGATCAAACGACAGATCCATCAGGGGGAATTCTTTCCAGTCCTTGTAATCGAAATGCCACCATTCTGAGGAATATACACTGAATCCGTATTTTGCCATCAGGTTAATGAGAAAGTCCCGGTTTGCCTTGACCGAATCGGGGAGATTGGCATAGGTTGGGGAGGCTTTCGGAGAAAATTCATCAAAAGGTGTAGGCATGCTTAGTTCTTTCCCATCGGAAATCCGCACCAGACTCAGATCGATGGCACAGGCACGATTATGCCGCGAACCTGTCCAGGGCGGAGCTGCATAATTGGTATCTTTTACTTTGTTGTAAATGGCACAGGTCACGGAATACGGGCGATAGGCATCATAAATAATCAGACTCAGTCCTTTGGGTTTCAGTTCCTGTTGAACCCGGGCCAATGCCAGTGCGGCAGGCAGACGAAGAAATGCAGCCGCTTCGGAGTAGAAAGGTTCTTTGTTGAAATTGTTGGTGCCGGCATAGCGGATATCGAGGACCAGATCCGGAATCAGTTTTTTTAGATCGATCAAACGGTGCCGTTCATTTTCATTCACTTTTTGATAATAAACCACAGTATCCATGCAGATATGGAGTCCGGAAGATACTTCCTGTCCTGTTCCCCTGAAAAAAAACAGGAAAAAAAGAGCTGCACATAAGATGGTTTTGACACGCATTGAACCGGGTTTGATTTGGGAATCAAAAATAAAAATACAAAAAAAAAGAACACTTGCCCGTTTTTGTAATTTTGCTGTGGCGTTCCAAAAATCATACAAATCCTGTTCGCTACCATGAAAATGAATAAAAAAACAGCAAAATCAGCTGGATATATAGCCCTGTTCGGGATCGTTTTTTTACTGTATTCCTGTCAGTCAGGCAAGCAGAAAACACCCGATGAGCTGGTTATTTTCCATGCCGGCAGTTTGTCGATGCCGTTTAAAATGATGAAAGACAGTTTTGAATTTCGTCATCCGGAAATAAAGATCCTGACGGAATCTGCCGGGAGTGTTGCCTCTGCCCGGAAGATCACGGAGCTGGGGAAAACATGTGATATTCTGGCCGTTGCCGATTATGCGGTTATCGATGACATGCTGATTCCGACATATGCCGACTGGAATTTTAAGTTTGCCACCAACGAGATGGCTCTGGTTTTTACGAAAAAATCAAAACATGCCGGTGAGATTAATTCCGGTAACTGGCTTGAGATTCTGCAAAAACCGGATGTGGTCTATGGCCGTTCTGATCCGGATGCCGATCCCTGCGGATATCGTACTGTTTTGTGTCTGAAACTGGCGGAGAAAATTTACCACCAACCGGGTCTGGCAAAAGAAATCCTGTCAAGGCATACTCGCCATATTCGCCCTAAAGAGGTTGATTTACTGGCACTTCTGGAAGGCGGGAATGTGGATTATTTGTTTGTGTACCGTTCCGTTGCCATTCAACATAATCTTAACTTTATCACATTACCGGATTCTGTGAATCTGCGGAATCCTGCACTGGCTGACTGGTATGCCGGCGTGGAGACCGAAATTAAAGGAGATGCTCCGGGAAAATTCAGAACGATCAAAGGCGAACCCATGGTGTATAGTTTTTGTATCCCGAAGAATGCACCCCATCCGGATGCTGCCGAAAAGTTTGTCCGCTATCTTGTGGATAATCAGGGTGGTGGCTTGGTTATGGAGGTGTGTGGACAGCCTACTGCTATCCCGGCTTCCACAAAATCTTTTGACAAGCTGCCGGAGTATCTGAAGAAACTGGCCAGACCTTAATCGCAATCTGGATTAATTCTAAATTTCCGGTTTGTGTTGGCGATTGCCTCGATGTGCATAAATTTGCATCTCGTTAAACCAACACATTTTACCCATGAAAAAGATTTTATCATTGATGTTCTGCCTTGCATTGGGCGGATTGGTGTTCACTTCCTGCGACAAGGATGAGGAAGAAGATCCTATTGTTGAACCCACTAAAAAAATGGTTACACTCGGAGCCCAGGACAACGCAACCCTACCCGGATTTTATTCCGTAGATCAGAACAAGACCTACACCATGGAACTGGCTTCCCAGAACCAGGACAAAATTGACATTTTTTGTTTTTATGAAGCAGCCAGCGGAAATAACATCGCTCTGGCTTCCCCTGGATCAAACATTACCGGAATTTTTACCGGTCCGTATTCTGTAGAGACCTGGACCGTGAAAAATACGACGAAATTCTGTAAAACAACACTCACTGCAGCTCAGTTTGATGCTTTACTGGAAACAGATCAGCTGATTGTTTCTTCCTATGACAGCCTCAATTCATTCAGAAAAGCAAAAAATCTGGTTATAAATGATGTCTATGCTTTCAAAACAACCTCATTAAAGCAGGGAATTCTTAAAGTAACCTCTGTAACCCAGGACACCATTGGTTCGGTTACATTTGAAGTGAAGATTAAACAATAATTATGAAATTCCGGCATGATCTGATGTGGAAAGCAGCAGGATGTCTTTTTATCGGACTTGCAATGCTTTTCAATTCATGCAAAAAAGACGAGCAAATCCGGAGTAATCCCTTTCTGATCTTTCTGAGCGGAAGCGGGTTTACTCCGGATGGTGCCGTTGTTCCCCTGGGTGGTGTGTTGAAATTTGGAATTTCTGCCGTCGGGGGTGGAGGCATTATTACCGATTTCCGGGTACGGAAAATTTCCGGAGGTGTGTCCATGACCATGCTCGATAAAGGGATGTGGAGAGAGCAGGGCGGGTTTGATACGACCCTGATTTTTAATAAAGGAACGGACCCTGAAGAACGCTGGGAATTTTTTATCATGACCCATACCCGCGATACTGCTGTTATATCGATTACCGTATTGAAAGGCAGTGGAAATGCCTTTGGTGCGATTCATTATTATCCTTCGATAACCATTGGATATCCGGCCAATTCAAGCTATCCGCATTTTGTAGATCTGAGTTCCGGAGTGGCATATAGCAGTTCCACCGTTTCCGGGTTTGAAAATAAAATTGATCTGGCTTCCTTTTTCTATTTTACCGGCGGAAAACCATCTCCCACGCTCACGTGTCCATCCTATACAACAGTCGTGGGTTATTATCCGGAAATCACCGGCTGGCCTGTCCGGAATTCCACTTCCTATGATTACAATGCCGTGGATAATAACCGCATCAGCGTTGCGCAGTTTATGGCTGCCGAAAACGACAGCCTCCTGATCAATGCCTTCAATGCTACCCAGGTAAGCGGTTTATGCAAATATTGCTATACCGGGAAAGTGGTTCCGTTTAAAACATCCCGTGCCAAATTGGGATTGATCTACGTGATCCGGGCGGATGAAAGCGAAACCGGAAGCATGGAGATAGCGGTTAAAATTCAGGAATAATTTGA
>CAYLTH010000011.1:0-3947 GCA_964386485.1 uncultured Bacteroidales bacterium
TGAAAGGACCGGACGGCGCGCGGCTCATGGATAAGCCCCTGCAGTACAAAGGCGGGATTCAGGAGATTTTTCAGCGGGCCGAAAGCAGTACTTTTTTCGGACGCGAAATCGGACTGATGTATATCCACGAACACATTCGCTATGCCGAATCCCAGGCGATAACCGGACATGCCGAGACCTTTGTCGAAGCCCTGCGCCAGGCCAACCCCGTTGGATACCGCGATATTGTTACCTGTGCGGATCTCCGGCAGTCGAATTGCTATTACAGCAGTTCGGATGTAGCCTTTAAGAGCCGCTATGATGCCGATAAACGCTATGCAGAAATCAACACCGGGAACATCCCGCTGAAAGGCGGCTGGCGGGTGTATTCGAGCGGTCCGGGTATCTACATCACCCTGATTATCCGCAACCTGCTCGGACTGCGTACAGATGCCGAAAACATCATTCTGGATCCGGTAATGCCGCTTTCCTTCGATGGGTTAACAGCCAGGCTCCAATTTCTGGGATATCCGCTTACCTTCCGCTATTCCGTAAAACAAGCCTGTCATACCCCCAAAACCATCCGCATCAATGGCATACCGATGGCCTTCACACCCGAAGCCAATCCCTACCGGAGTGGTGGCGCGGTTCTCGACAAAAAACTGTTTATGAGCCTGTTAAGGGAAGAGGGGAATGAGGTGGAAATTAACTTGTAGTGTTGTGATCTGACGTTTTGATTGTTATTGGTTCTAAATGCACCGGGCTAAACGGTTACATGTTAAACCATGTGTTATTCTGACTTAAAATCCACCAATTCATAGTTCGCGTTTCGTCCTTTTTCGTTGGTTTGTTGCAGGATTCCCTTATTTATGAGGTCTTTAATGTCCCGTAAAGCAGTGTCGGTGGAGGTTTTGGCAATTTTGGCCCACTTTGAGGTTTGCAGTTTTCCTTCAAAATCGTCAAAAAGTTTGTTGAGTATTAAGCGCTGGCGTTCGTTGACGGGGGTGTGTTCATGCAATTTCCAGAATTCTGCTTTTCGTAATATTTTTTGGGTTGTGGTTTCGGTAGTAAGCATTGCATTTTGGAGGCAGTGCAAAAACCAGTCGAGCCATTCGGTAATGTCGCCGGAGCTATGTTGTACTTTTTGCAATACTTCATAATAGCGCTTGCGTTCGGCTAATATTTGCCCCGACATACTGTAAAAACGATCTCCGCTGCCTTCGGCACGGGCCAGCAACATATCAGTAATAGCTCTTGCAATTCTGCCGTTGCCATCATCAAAAGGGTGAATGATGATAAACCAGAAGTGTGCTATTGCAGCCTTTAAAACAGGATCGAGCCGGTTTTCATGGTTGAACCAATCGAGAAACCTGTCCATTTCGGTTTTCACCAATTCCGGCCTCACAGCTTCATAATGCACTTTTTCTTTGCCCATAGCCCCCGAAACCACCTGCATTTCGCCTGTACGGTATTGCCCAACCTCTATTTTGTAAGGTCCGCTGTACCCGCTTGGGAAAAGTGCGGCATGCCAACCCGCCAGCCGTTCTTCATTCAAGGGAAGGTCGCAGCGTTGGGTGGCATCCAGCATCATTTCAACTACGCCTTCGATGTAGCGGCTGCTTGAAACGAGTCCTGCGGTGTTAATGCCCAACCGCATGGCTATGGACGACCGAACCTGGTCATAATTGAGTAATTCGCCTTCTATTTCGGATGATTTTACAACGTCTAAGGTTAAAGCGGTAAGGGTGGCTTCTTCTTTTGCAGAAAAACCCAAGGCGTTCATTTGCCCGATAATTTTTCCCTGCATAAGCCGTACCTCGCCAAATACGGCATTGATGACCTTATCCTGCCATGAAAAATCTGTCCAGTTTTTATGCTCGTAAATGTATTTGGCCATCCCTTAAAACTATTTTGCGGCAAATATACGACTTATTTACCGCAAAAATGCGGCGATTAATGCCTTTATTTCGATTCCCCCGTCAGCTCATTGAACTTCGCCGTCATGGTTGGATTTCCGCGGGTCAATTTTTTGATGGTCAGATCTTCGGCTTTATTGTTTGCCAGACGCAGGTTGTCTTCGGAAGATAACAGGGCGTCTTTTGTTTTTTGAAGATGATCAATGGTTTTATCAATTTCCTCAATCGCCGTTTTAAACCTGCGGCTGGCCAATTCATAATTTCGGGCAAATCCCTCCTTAAACTTATTGATATTGTCCTCGAAATTGGTAATATCAATATTCTGATTCCGGACCAAAGCCAGCTCCGCTTTATATTTTAACGAATTCATCGCGGCATTGCGCAGCAGGGTAATGATGGGGATGAAAAACTGCGGTCTGATAACATACATCTTGGGAAATTTATGCGAGACATCCACGATACCCGCATTATAAAGCTCACTCTCGGCCTCCAGCAGTGAAACCAATACAGCATACTCACATTTCTTTTCTGTGCGGTCTTTATCGAGTTCTTTCAAAAAATCTTCATTCCTCTTTTTGGTGGCAGTTTCGTCGCCCTCGTTTTTCATTTCAAACATAATTGAAATGATTTCGTTACCCGCCTCATCCAGCTCTTTGTAGATATAATCACCCTTGCTGCCGGTTTTTGAATCGTTGTCTTTCTCAAAATACGCCTGTTGAAATGCCGTTGCCCGGATCTTGTTGAATTCGGTCTCACAATGTTGTTCGAGCGTTTCACCAATCATTTTGGTGGAGAGCTTGAGTTTCATGTCCTTCCGCAGGGCAATTTCTTCATCTTTTAATTTGATGATATCATCCTTGGTCTTGAGTACAGCTGAAAACTTTTCAGTTAAGGTTTTCTCGAGTAGTTGTTGTTCTGTTTCCTTATATTTCAGGGTGTTAGCCAGAGCATCACGTTCTTTCTCGATTTTCTGGATGGCTTCTGCTACCGTAAGTTTTTTCTCAAATTCTGCATTTTCGATCTTCGATTTCATTTCGGCAATCACCGATTCTTTCTGCGCCAGTTGTCCGGAAAATTCGCGTTCATTTTTAGCCTGCAGTTCAAGTATTTCTTTTTCCTTTTTCGACAGAACGTTCTGTAATGAATTCCTGAGATTCGCTTCCGCCAGCTTAATGGCTTCTTCCTTTTCTTTTTTTGCAAGATCGAGTCGCTGATTCAGTTCCTCTTCGAAGCGATGATCCCGGACCTGCTTTAAAATGTCGGCAAAGCCGGCTTCATCCACTTTAAAAACCGTATTGCAATGGGGACATATAATTTCGTTCATGTGGTTTTGTTTTTTAGAAAGAACTTCGGTCATACTGGTCGGGTTTTAATGTTGCCACAAATACACAAATAATTTCCAATTATTTTAAGCAGATACAGGGGAAAAGTTTCTGTAATAGAAAACTTCCGCTTTTACACTGCCACCGGGAAAGCTGTCGGGGTTGATTTCCAGGATCACGGCCTCAATTGCTTTGCCCTGATCCATTAAAACGGCGATGGTTTTGTTTTCAGATCGGGGGATATATCCCAGTCTGGCCTCTCCTGAAAGTACCTGGATTGCATTTTTGTCGTAGGGATTATGGGGTTCCCGGTTGAGTTGCAGGGGCATATCAGGCTCGAGCAGGGAAAGGGCTTCCGGACCGTCATAAAACTGAAATCCGGCTAAATAAATAACAGCAAGTCGGATTTTTTGCAGCGGAAGCGGAGCCAGTTTATCAAGACTTTTCGGTAATGCAGCCCCTAAACCACCCAGTAATAAATTCCTGAAAAACTCTTTTCTGTTCATAGATGGTCAAAGATAAGGAATTTCTGAACCCTCCCCAAATCAACATTAACACTTTAACACCTTAACACCTTAACACAATTTCCGTTAGCCTAATTCGTCGATAAACTCCGTCAGATCGGAATAAAGCATGGTTTCAAACTCGGAAAAGTTTTCTGCATTAGCTTCCGCAAATAGGTAAATCGCCATCGGGAATTTCCGGTAATCCATTTTTACATAGTGAAGCG
>CAYLTH010000011.1:4047-17581 GCA_964386485.1 uncultured Bacteroidales bacterium
AATAGGTAAATCGCCATCGGGAATTTCCGGTAATCCATTTTTACATAGTGAAGCGGATTCGAAAAATGAGCAATGAATTTGTCGTAGTTAAACCGTATTTTGCTCTTATCCAGATGCTTGGGAATGTCGATACCAAACATGCCGTAGATTTTACCGGCGCGGCTTTCGAGAATCTGATCCCAGTCGGGTTTTATTTGACTGAAAAAATATTCATACGGATTGATTCCATAAAAATAGTACTCCACATCGGCCACACAAAACCCCATAAACCGCATGGGATTGAGCTCTATCGGAACAAAGCGGCCATCCGACTCCTGCCGCATTTCCAGATGAAACGGGAAGTTGCGGAGATCGCGCAGGCGGGCTATTTCCTTCAGATAAGCCATAACCGGTGCATGATAGCTGCGGATGATCGCATCGCTGGTCATATACAGACGATCACTCATGTCTGATTTTGAGGCAAATAAATGGGTCAGAATGTTGAGGATAACCGGTTCTCCTTCTTTATCGAAATAGGCATCAATCGCGATTTCTGTGCCTTCGATATACCGCTCAATCAGAAATTCATTCAGACTCACCACTTCATCCGGAAAAACATTGTGCATGAGTTTCACTTCCTTTTTAATTGTCAGCAAAGCCTGATTCCAATCTTCCTCCGTATGCACCGCATGGATCCCAATACTGGCAAAACCGCGGACCGGCTTGATGACAAAGGGTTTGGAAAGTCTTGAAAAATCAATCGTATCCAACTCATTGAAAGAGAATGTCTTATACCACACATCCGGATTTAGTGAGAGGAACAATTCCCGCAATTTCGATTTATCCTTGAAATAATTCACATTGCGGGTCATGGGATGATCCGGGAGAAAACGGTTCAGCAGGGATGCCGCATTTTCGGAATTGCTGTACAACAACCGGGTTTCATCCGAGCGAAGGAGTTCGAAAAATTCGGGTTCCTCCATCAGATTCATGGATCCGGCAAAGGCCAGACTTTTCGAAAAGTCGGTTGCCAGCACCGGAATGTGGAGGTCAACAACTGTTTTTTGCAGAAAATCAGATACATAGGGTTTTTCGAGGATGATCATATAGTTGAATTATCGGGGGTTAAGTTTTATTGTTGAGGTTTCTTCTGTTGAAAGCCAAAAAGCATAATAGAGGGGCAGAAATCGGAGTTTTTGATCCGGAAGTTCACCATACGGTGCTGTGGATAAAACATATCCTGTATCCAGATGATCATAGGTTTTTAGCAACAGATGCATACTGCGGAGTTTCCCGGCAGGCCCGCTTTTAATTTCGGCCGGGCAAATTTGATTTTGGCGGGTGAAAAGATAATCGACTTCGGCACTGCTGTTTTTCGCTTCTCTCGACCAAAAATACAGGTTTTCATTTCCTGACGACAAGAATTCCTGACCGGCAAACTGTTCTGCCATGGCTCCATTGTAAACCGACATCAGATCACTTTTCAAATATTCAATATTGGCAGGAAGTTGATTTAAAGATCGTAGCAATCCCAGATCGACCATGAGCATTTTAAATTTGTGTTCTTTAATGTAAGCACCAAGCGGTAAAGAGGCTGCTGTTGAGGCCTGTACCTTTGTGATCAGTCTGGCCAGAGACAACAAATCCAGTGCCCGTTTATTGATATGTCCGGAGAAGGTATCGGAGATTTGAGCGTATTTAATCGGATGTCCGATATTCCGGGCAACGGCATTCAGCGCGAAGTTTAAACTGGTCTTATCCACAACTCGTCCGTATTTCGAGAAATCCTGCCGAAAGGTGTCTAACAGATCCTGCTGAATTTCAAACACTTCCACAAGACTTGTCCGCTTCCTCCAGGCCTCTACACACGCGGGCATGCCACCAATAAACATGTATTGCCGCAGATTGTCGAGGATGGTGGAGTGAATCAGATCAGACAGCTTTTCAGGTTTTGCAAGAATAATTTCGGCAAGTTTGTCTTTGCCTGTTGCCCGAAGAAATTCGTAAAAATTCATCGGATGCATGGCCAGGATGCTGACCCGCCCAACAGGAAAACTAATTTCCTGGAGTGCAAATTCCAGCAGAGAACCGGCTGCAATGACATGCAATTCAGGCATTTCTTCATAAAAATAACGCAATGACATAATGGCTTTGGGAGCCATTTGAATTTCGTCAAAAAAGAGCAGGTCATTTTCTTTTGAAATCGTTGTATTCAAAAGCACTCCGAGCTCACTGATTATCCTGACCGGATCCAGATCCAAATCAAAAATACGGATCCATTCGGGATGTTTTTCGAAATTCACCAGGTGAATCCGGTCTTTGAAATAATGCTGTCCAAACTGCATCACTGTAAATGATTTCCCTACTTGCCTGGCACCTCTGATAATTAAAGGTTTTCGCTGTTTTGAAGCGTTCCAGTCTTCCAGCTTTTGCATGATCAATCGTTCCATCTGAAGTCTGATTTTTAAAATACAAGGCAAATATAGCACATTACTTCGTGAAATACAAGGCTTTTTCTGCATTCTACTTCGTGAAATACAAGGCATTTTCAACAATATCAAGATCTGACCCGACAATAATTCCTTTTCGAAAACCTAATTCACCTCGGTTTAGATAGTGGCCAACTGAGAAAAAATTAATACCTTTGAGAATATAAATCAGGTGGATATGGCATTTTTAAACGTTTTACGGGAAGAAAAGTCAAGTGGCTTAAAAGGGGGAATCTATCATCAGACACAGATAAAACTTACCTACAATACCAACCGTATTGAAGGGAGTAAGTTATCCGAGGAACAGACACGGTATATCTATGAAACCAATACGATTTTTCCGGAAGATGGCGAAACGACGGTAAACACAGATGATATTATCGAAACTGTAAACCATTTTGCCTGCTTTGATTATATGCTCGATATTGCTCATGAACCTCTTTCAGAAGAACACATTAAAAAATTTCATTATTTGCTAAAAATCAATACTTCTGATTCAAGGAAAGCATGGTTTAAGGTCGGAGATTATAAGCAAATGGCCAATATGGTGGGAGGTACAGAAACTACTTTGCCTGCGAATGTTCCTGTGGAAATGGGTCATTTATTGCAAAACTGGCATAACAAAACCAATATCCAACTCACGGATATCATTGATTTTCACTATCATTTTGAACGGATACATCCATTTCAGGACGGAAACGGCCGGGTTGGACGACTAATCCTGTTTAAGGAATGTTTAGCCCATGATATTCTTCCATTCATCATTGAAGATGATCATAAATTCTTCTATTACAGAGGCTTGACTGAATATCCACGAGTTCAGGGATATTTATTGGATACCTGTCTTTCATCACAGGACAAGTACCAGAAATTGGTAAATTATTTTTTCCCGGAGGGAGATCCAAAACCTTAACGCCATGGCAAACGCAAATGTCCGGGTAGATTTAATAATTCCGGTAATACACTCATTTATTGACAATTAACTGATAATCATGAAAAATATCATTGTGTTGATCCTTATCATCGCGGCTTCGTTTGGCAGTGGATTCGCCCTTAAAACATTCATTGTCAATCAGGTGAATGAAGAAGCACAGCCGAAAAAGGTGACCGGCATCGGCGGCATTTTCTTTAAATGCAAGGATCCGAAAAAAGTGCGGGAATGGTACCAGACCCACCTCGGCCTGAATACGAACCAGTGGGGTGCCGTTTTTGAATGGTATCAGGGAGCCGACAGCACCAAAAAGGGATTTACCCAATGGAGCCCGTTTGGCGAGAAAACCACCTATTTTGCCCCTTCAACCAAAGATTTTATGATTAATTACCGGGTCGAAAATATGGAGGCACTTGTCGCTGAACTGAAAAAGAACGGGGTTACAGTGGTTGATTCTGTTCAAACCTATGATTACGGCAAATTTGTGCATATTCTCGACATCGAAGGAAACAAGCTGGAGCTTTGGGAACCCGATGATGTGGCGTATGAAAAAATGGGCCTCGAACTGGGAGCCAAAACCACGAAATAGGCTGTTACGGAACTTAAATCCGATTATAAAAATCCGATTATCTATGTCTTCTCAGAAAATTTTACCCTATGCAACTCACCCGCGACATCGCCCTCGGACTGCTCAATCAGTACATTAAAAACGAAAAAATGATCTTTCATTGTCTGGCTTCGGAGGCCGTTTTGAAAGGTTTGGCCCGCAAACTGGGGCGGGACGAAGAAAAATGGGGACTGGCCGGTTTGCTTCATGATCTGGATGTGGAAATCACGAATGCCGATCCGCTGATTCACGGAAGCCGGACAGAGGTTCTTTTGAAGGACTATGATGTAGATCCGGAAATCCTCGATGCCATAAGGATGCACAATGAGGATTCGGCCGGGAAGGAACGCAATACCGAATTTCAGTTTGCACTGGCTGCCGGAGAAACCATTACCGGACTGATTTTCGCAACAACCTATGTTTATCCGGATCGGAAACTGCAAAGCGTTAAGCCAAAATCGGTGGTTAAACGCATGAAAGAAAAGATGTTTGCTGCTACTGTCAAGCGCGAAAACATTCTGGAATGTGAAAAAATCGGGATTCCCATTGATCAGTTTGCAGCCATATCCATTGAATCGATGCTCCCGATCGCTGACGAGATCGGATTATAGCAAACAGCTTTCCTTTATATTATTTGTGCTGCTCAAACAACCACTGCATCATTAATTGATCCGAAAATGCGGCCTCCCAGCAACCATGGTTGAGATGCGGATATTCGGTATACCCGGGCAAACCACCGGCTTTCCGGATGGCTGCCACCATATCCCGGCTCAATACCGGATCCACCACATCATCCTTGGCCCCGTGAAACGCCCAGACCGGGACATCCTTAATCAGCGAGGACTTTGTACAATCTCCGCCGCCACAAACCGGTACTGCTGCGGCAAAAACCGATGGAAAACGAGTGATCAGATCCCAGGTTCCAAAACCGCCCATGGATAAACCGACGATATATATGCGTGTTGTGTCAATTTGATTTTCGGAAATCAGAACCTGCAGCAGATCCATCACATTTTGGAGCGGAGCTGAGATGCTACGCGGTTGTGTAACTACCTTCACAGTCCAGTTTACATCAACCCAGCGGATTCCATCCGGGCATTGAGGAGCCAGCACAAAACAGGGATGTTTCTCCTGGTTGGCCGGATCGGTAAAATGAAAAATTCCGTTCGATAATTGCCGTTCATTATCCGAACCCCGTTCACCGGAGCCGTGCAGAAAAATCACCAGCGGATATGTTTTTCCTTCTTCCGATGCCGGTATAAATAAGCGATACGGAAGCAGGCTTTGGTCTTTTCCGGTAAACGTACTTTTCTGAAAGGATGCACCATCCTGTGCATAGAGCGGGAGAAACGGAAGAATCATACAGGCAATGATTAAGGCAGTCAGGGATCTGGTATTCATAGATTTAATTATTGGAAAGTGGTTTCCGGAGAGCTACTGAGCAGGAATAAATGCCAGCAAACGCAAGGGGGCACCGCTTCCGCCTTTGATCTTCATCGGGAACGCCATAATCCACGCCCCTTTTGCCGGAAGATCATCCATATTTGCCACATTCTCGTAAGCCGTCACATTATTGGCAAACAGGGTTCGGTGGGTCAGAAATTCTGTACTTTGTCCGTAATCAATGCTGGGCGTATCCAAACCAACACCATTAATTTTGCGCTCTGTGGCCAGAAATTTGGCAGCATCGGGATGAATCCCCGGGAAATGCAGATTGGCGACGCCCTCCTTTCCGGTGAGTGTAGTCCCGGTGTAGGTGAGTTTATCGGGATAATATTGACTGAAACCGGTATTGATGAGCACAATCGCCTGATCCGGAATCCGTCCATGCGCTTTTTCCCAGGCCAGAAAATCCTCCACGATAATTTGATAATCACGGTTGGTATTAACCTTTTCGCGAACATCGATCACCACACCTTCGCCCATCAGTTGCTCCACCGGGACTTCATCAATGCTGTTTCCACCTTCGGCAAAATGCAGCGGGGCATCAAAATGCGTCCCGCCATGCTCTTCAGCACAATATTTAAACGATGAATAATAGTATCCTTTATCATTAATCCCTTCAAATACAGTATCATGCGTAAAGCTGATATTGGTGGGCCAATAAACAGACTGTTCATCAAAGGCATACGACAAATCGATCCATTTTCCCTTTTTAAAATCCTGAAAACGTTCTTTCTTCTGTTCACAACGCACTGTAAACATGATCATTAGTACAAGCAATAATAGTTTGGATACGGTTTTCATAGCAGGAGATTTAATACACCATTCAAAGCTACGGAAATTTTTATTCTCCCCTCAGCTTACTCACCTCATCCTGAAGCCTGACCAGAGCTGCTGTTAATTTCTGAACGGGATACTCTTCCGGTTCCGGTAAATCGAATGAAAGAAATCCCAGTGCCCGCCAGATTTCCAATACCCCGGACCGATGAATCGTATAGGGCTCATATTCAGCATTATCCGATTTTAACAACCATTCCGTTTCCTTCTCCTGAAAAACCCGTTTGTACACAATTCCTTCGTCAGCCATGATCAACACATAACTTTTCCCATCGCGCACATCAGCAGCATCTTCTACATAATCGCAAAAAATATAGGAACCCGGGGTGATCGGAAGCATGCTGTCGCCCTTGAGCTGAAACACCCGGTAGGTGCGGTTCCGGGAAAGTTCGGAAACCGGCATCGAAAAATGCGGCAGGCTGCCAATGTATTCAGGATCAGCACGTCCCTGTAAATAGCCCGCTGCTGCCTTTACCGGAATCAGGCTGATGCGTTCCTGATTATCTTCCGTAACTGCAACACTCACTATTTTTAACTCAGGGTTTGCAGATTTTGGTGTAATCCCTTCTTTTTCAATATCTTTTGTGAGGAAATCCTGAAGACCGACCTCAAAAACGGCTGCCATCCGGGTGATGAGTTCAAGTTTGGGAACACCCCGTCCCTCTTCATATGACCCAATCAGCGAACGTTTGATTTCCAATGTTTGAGCCAGTTGTTCCTGAGTCATGCCCCGGTGACGGCGAAGGAATTTTATATTTCTCTCAAGGAAAATCATAAAAAAATTGAACCTGAAAATTTAATTGCTAATATTATTAGTATTTTTGTTATAAAATTAGCAAAAATCTTCATGATGAACGAAAATGTTCAGAAAAAACTAAACATATTAGCCGCTGCTGCCAAATATGATGTTTCCTGTGCCTCCAGCGGAAATGCCCGGAACAACAGTCAGGGCGGACTCGGGAACGCCGTGGCAGCCGGAATTTGTCACAGTTTTACGGAAGACGGCCGCTGTGTGAGTTTGCTCAAAGTGCTGATGACCAATCATTGCATTTATGATTGTGCTTACTGCATCAACCGCAGGTCTAACGACTTACCGAGAGCTACCCTTACGGTGAAGGAACTCACCAATCTGACCATCGGCTTTTATCGCCGGAATTACATTGAAGGCCTGTTTCTGAGTTCGGGAGTAATCAAAAACCCGGATTATACCATGGAGAGGCTGGTATTGGTTGCAAAGAAACTGAGGACTGAAGAGGCTTACAACGGGTATATCCACCTGAAAGCCATACCGGGAGCCAGTCCTGAGTTGTTGCATGAAGCCGGGATCTGGGCCGACAGGCTGAGTGTGAATATCGAAATTCCGTCGAATCCGGAATTGAAACGACTGGCACCGGAGAAAAACTATACGGATATTTTCACCCCCATGGCCTATATCCGGAACAGCATTCTGGAAGTCAAGGAAGAACGGCAAAAATACCACAAGGTTCCGAAGTTTGCTCCGGCCGGACAAAGTACACAGCTCATTGTTGGAGCCAGTGTCGAAAACGACCGACAGATTTTGTCATTGGCTTCGGGTTTGTACAAAGATCAACGTTTAAAAAGGGTGTATTATTCAGGTTATCAACCAGTTAATGCCTATGATCAACGCTTACCATCTATTAGTACTCCGCCATTGGTACGCGAAAACCGTTTGTATCAGAGTGACTGGCTGATGCGGTTTTATCATTTCAAAGCAGAGGAAATTCTGTCGGATGACCAACCTTTTCTGGATCTGGAAATTGATCCGAAACTGGCTTATGCCTTGCGAAATTTCCATCTCTTTCCGATTAACGTGAACCGTGCAGATTATGAAATGATCCTGCGGATACCCGGAATTGGCATTAAATCAGCCCAACGTATTGTGGCAGCCCGACGGTTTCAAACCCTGAACCTGCAGCATCTGGGCAAAATGGGGGTGGTGTTGAAAAGAGCCAAATACTTTATTCAGAACAATGAACTACCGGCTTCATTTTCAGATATTTCCACCGAGAAATTGCGGCAGCAGATTCTGCTGGGTGATCCTGCCAGACAGAAAAAACAACCCTACAATCAACTCAGCCTGTTTCCGGCAGAGGAAGTCGTTTCTACGCAGGCTTTGATCGCAACAACCTGATATTCTGTAGGCTATGATTTACATATATGACCACAGTTTTGAAGGATTTTTATCCGTTGTTTTTGAAATCTACACCAGCAAGACTGAACCGCACAAAATATGCAGGCAACAGGATTATCAGGAGGTGATGTTTGAACAGAGTACAACTATTCAGACAGATTCGTCCCGATCGGACCGGGTTTGGCAAGGTTTGCTGAAAAAACTTGGAAAAAATGCCCGGCAATTGCCCTTTCTGGCCTTTCAATCCGGCGAACCCGGCATTGAGATGGATTTGTATCATCTGATACGACTGGCGTTTCAGGGAAATTCGCCTGTTGAGGAAAATTATAGTGACCCGAAGATACTGGCTGTAAGGAATGCGGCCCAGAAGGTAGTCAGAGAAGCCCACCGTATGATGCAGTTTATCCGGTTTCAGCGGACACTGGATAATATTTATTTTGCTCCGATCAGTCCGCGTTATGATGTGATTTCGATGATATTACCCCATTTTGCCGACCGATTTGCCGATCAGCAATGGCTGATTTATGATCTGGAGCGGGATTATGGATTTTTTTTCGACCGTCATTCCCTACAAGAGGTCGTTCTGCATGAAAAATCATTTCATGCAACGGATGGTGTGGTAGAAGCAGGCATGGTTCATGAAGAAGAAACTGCCTACCAGTCGATGTGGAAGGGCTATTGCAAAAACATCAGCATCCGGGAGCGTATGAACCTGAAGCTTCAGAAACAGCACATGCCCAAGCGATATTGGAAATTCCTGCCGGAGATGATCCGGTAGGAGTACATTAACCTGAAATCATGACTACTTGTTTTGGTACAATTTCTGTGGCAGGTTTCAATACCTTTGCAATCTCAAATTTTATCTATGCGTTATTCTTTCCTTTTCCTCCTTTTACTGGTGACCAGTTTCTCCATGGCTCAGTGGAAAACCACCACGCCCTATGGTGTTACCATCAATGATATCCAGTTTACCGACCGCTATACCGGCTATGCCGTTTTTCAGGCACAGGGAACCGGGTCCTGTATGACAACAAACTCCATGTATAAAACGATTGATGAAGGCAAATCCTGGATCAAAATGAATACCGGAACCACCAATGCTATTAATGCGGTGTATTTCGTGAATTCGATGACCGGCTGGTTTGCCGGAGCGTCTTCCGAAATCCGCAAAACAACCGATGGCGGAGCTACCTGGATTCAGGTTAGCACCGGGGTGGGTTCGGGCATGAATGATATCTGGTTTAAAGATCTGAATAACGGATTTGTTATTGGCAATAACGGATTGCTCCGAAAATCAACCAATGGAGGATCCACCTGGCAAACCATCGCCAGCGGAGTAACCACCACCCTTCGTAAGATCTTTTTCTATGATACGAATCTGGGATTTATTATTTGCGGAAACGGGCAGATTCTGCGTACAACCAATGGAGGAACCAACTGGAGCGTTATTACCACCGGTGCTGTAGTACTCAATGATATTTTCTTTACCACAAGCCAGACCGGTTACGCAGTTGGAGCGTATTCACTTTATACCACCCAGAATGGAGGCCTGAGCTGGACACTGAGCAGTCTGACTTCCGCTGTACCCCTTACAAGAATGTATTTCCCAAGTCCGGAAGTCGGGTATATCGTTGCTGATGGTGAAGGAATCCTCCGGACGACGGATTCCGCTACTACCTGGACGCTGACCACAACACAGAATGGACAGAGTGATTCGTGGAGAGGCATTTATTTTACCGATAACTACACAGGCTACATTTGTGGTTCACTGGGCAGAATTGATAAGACCACGGATGGCGGGAATCACTGGATAAATATGATTTCGGGCTTTGGACAGGAGTTGAACAGTGTTACCGTTCCGCACAAAGACACTGCTTTTATCGGCTCTAAATATGGAAAGATCTTTAAAACCGATAATGGCGGGATTTCCTACTTCCAACAGTCTTCCCCTGTTTTGTCGACCATTCTGAGAGTGCGTTTTTTAAACCCGGAAGTCGGATTTGCCTGCAGCGACAGCGGAAGAATCCTTAGAACCACAGATGGTGGTACCCATTGGAATTTGATCCCAACCCATTCCTTCCGCACCATTACGGATATGCATTTCATCAGTTTTGATGAAGGATTTGCCGCGGCATCCGGAGGAATTGTTTTCAAAACTACCAATAACGGACTGAGTTGGGACAGTATCCAAACCGGCTTCAATGAGGATTACCGGGGGATTTGGTTCACGAATGCCGATACCGGATACGTCATCAGCAACCAGAAAATTGTGCACACCTTCGATGGCGGGCTTACCTGGACATCCTATACGGCCCAGTATGCCAATTATCTGACAGATATCGTTTTCACCAATCCCTTACTGGGCTATTGTGCCGGAGGATTCGGAAAATTCCTGTATACCCCTGATGCTGGAGTGACCTGGGATACCTGCAATGCAGGAACCGGCAATGCCGAAATCAATGAGATGTGGGCACTGAACGACAGCACGATTTACTTTGCCCGGTATGGCAGTCAGGCCATGACAATAGATAGCTGTCAACATCTTTCAACGCTTTCAACAGCTTGTCTGGCGAACAACTGGAGCCAGAACAGCATTGCCATGACTCCGGATGCCACCTGGGGATATTCAGTAGGCGGACTTACAGGTGTTGTCCATCAGCTTGAAATACCGGAAATCATCAAAACCTTTACGTCTGTAAATGCATATTGTGCGGGCAGTCCGCTATTCATCGGGTTCTTCGCACGGGGATTTTACGGTACAGGCAATATATTCACTGCCGAACTCAGCGATGCGACCGGGAGTTTTGCATCCCCTCAGGTTATTGGCACCTACACTACACAGCATATGATCTATCAGTCCGGGATCATTACCGCCATGATCCCGGCAGGTCTGACTCCCGGAAACTACCGGGTGCGCGTCAATGCCTCCAATCCGGCGATAATAGGCCCTGACAATGGCTATGATATTGTCATACAACCGGTTACGATTCCAGCACTCAGTTTGCAGGCCAGTGTTGCAGGAGCCTGCACCGGACAGGAAATCATCTTTGATGTATTTCCAACAGCCGGTGGGATGAATCCGGTCTTTACCTGGTTGCTGAATGGTGATACTCTTGCCACGACGGCTTCGCACATTGTCATCGACAGTTTGGCAAACGGGGATACCCTTCAGGTTTTCCTGCAGTCGGATCTGGCCTGTGCCAATCCTGATACAGCTTCCTCCAACCTCTATATTGCCTCACTCAGCAGTCCTCCGGTATTCAGCCTGGGGTTTGATACTGCAGTGTGTGCCCATACGGTCATCCAGCTGAATGGTCCGGCCGGTTTTGCGTATTCATGGACACCCGCCACCGGATTATCAAATCCATCCATTGCCAACCCGCAGGCTACCATTTCATCAAGCATCAGCTACCAGCTAAGTATCTCCGATTCCAATAACTGCAGCTATTCAGATACAGTTTTTATAATGGCATTTCCCTTACCCGAAGTGCCGGTCATTACGCTGGTTGGGGATACACTCACAGCACCTCCGGCAGCAGCCTACCAATGGTATCTCGACAGTATTGAAATTCCGGGAGCCACTGACAGCATTCATATTCCGTTGATCAGCGGGAATTATACGGTTTTAGTGATTAATGGATTTGGCTGCAGCCGTCTTTCCGAGCCCTTTATAGTGATTCTTGAAGGATTGCAACAAATTATGAATCAATCGTTTATTGTGTATCCCAATCCTGTAGGCGATCAGCTCAGCATTTCAGGGCTAATCCCATTTTCTGGAATACTTGAAATCAGAATCCATGATATTACCGGGAAACAGCTGATGCAGGAAACACGGCAAATCCCCGGGGAAACAACATTTTTGAGGATACCTGTAGCGCATTTATCGAAAGGAATCTATTTCTGTCGTTTCAACAACAGAACAACATCTGGAATAGTCCGGTTCATTAAATAGTGCCTTTCCCAATTAAAGTCAGGATCTTTCCATCCATTATTTCGCCTACTGGAAAAAAAATGCATTTTTCTTTAAATTGCAACTACCTGTAAATCTGTTTTTTACGATTATTTGTAAATTTTGTTTAATTATTTTTCAAAAACAATGAACAATAATTTGGATTATTGCGTTAGTATGTCGTGTTTAACATTTAACCAATTAACTTAAACAAAACAATCATGAAAACAAATATCTTTAAACTCAGCTTTGCATTGGCAGCTATTGCCACCGCTTCATTTTTCACATCATGCGATAAAGATGATGATGATAATACAGATGTACCTGTTGCTTCTAAAAACATAGTCCAGGTAGCCTCCTCAAACAGTGATTTTTCAATTCTGACCGCCGCATTAACGAAAGCCGGATTAGTTTCCGCTCTGGAAGGAACGGGTCCGTTTACTGTCTTTGCCCCGAATAATGCCGCCTTTAATGATCTCTTCACCCAGTTGGGAGTAAGTGGTATTGATGATCTGAGTGCTGACATTCTGAAGCCGATTCTCTTAAATCACGTAGTAAGTGGTAAAATTAAATCAACCGACATCGTAACCGGTTATGCCTCCACATTGAATACTGCCGGTCCGAATATGACTGCAGTAAAGGTTTTTATTAATAAAGGATCCAACGTAATGGTGGATGAAAGTCAGGTAATTACTGCCGACATCTCCGCATCCAACGGAATCATCCACGCCATCAACAAAGTGATTCTCCCTGCAAGCGTTGTATCCCATGCACTCAATAACCCGAATTTCAGCATTTTGGTTCAGGCTCTTGTAAAAGCCAATCTGGTGGATGCACTGAGTGGTACCGGTCCGTTTACCGTATTTGCCCCAACCAATGATGCATTCAATGCACTTTTTACAACGCTTGGTGTAAGCGGTATTGCTGATCTTACTGCTGATGCACTCACCCCAATCCTCCTATACCATGTTGTATCCGGTAATGTTGTTGCTTCACAGGTTATGACAGGCAGTGTTCCTACGCTCAATACCACGAGCTCCATTAACATTGTTGTCAGCGGCAGCGGTGTGAAACTGAATAACACATCCAACGTTATTGCAACCGACGTACAGGGAACCAATGGTGTGATTCATGCCATTGATACCGT
>CAYLTH010000011.1:17681-39901 GCA_964386485.1 uncultured Bacteroidales bacterium
TTCTGTCAAATTTCTGATAGGTTGGAATGGAGGGCACATAATCCGTTCCCCACAAGTCAGAGGTAATCATTAAATCAGCAGAATGCCTGTTGCAGGCCACCGGGATATTGTGAATTCTGCATTGTCGTAATAACATTTGAATATCGGCTTCATGCGGATTGGCCGAAAGGTCATCAATCAGAAAAACGCATAAATCGATTTTTCCCTGAACCACCAATGAGGCGATCTGAGCATCCCCTCCCATGGGCCCTGAATTCATTTTAATGATTTCAGGTTCAATTTCTTTGCGTTTAAGTGCTTTTTCAATCAGGCCACCGGTTGTCCCGGTACAGACTAAGGTGTTTTTTGATAAGGTATCTGAGTTATGCTCCACCCATTGAATCATATCTTCTTTCCGTCTGTCGTGTGCAATTAAAGCAATGGTTTTGTTTCTCATCTTGATTCTCCGCGTTAGTTTCACAAATTTACGGTTTATTCTGATAAGGCTGGTTTGTTGATAAATGCACTTTTAATAATCCATATTTGCACTTAATGTGTTATCTGCAAATATAAATTCGAATCTTCTTTTTTGATCTGAAGCACTCACTGTCTTTCCCCTATGTCTTTACTGAGCAAGGAGAAGCAATGATATTTTTGCTTCCCGTTAGACGGTGATTTGACAGAGAAGTATGGAATTGAAACAAAGGTTCTTAATCAAGCTGTTAAACGAAATATTGGAAGATTCCCGGAAAATTTTCTTTTTCAGTTAACTGCAGATGAATTTGAACCTTTAAGGTCACAGATTGTGACCATAAAGCCTGGTCGTGGTCAACACAGAAAATATCAACCATATGTATTTACCGAGCAGGGTGTTGCAATGCTTTCTGCTATTCTTAAAAGCGAAACGGCTGTCAAGATATGCATTCGCATCATGGAAGCCTTTGTAGAAATGCGAAGACTTGTTGTTCAAAATGCGGTTCTTTTCCATAGATTAGATTCCATTGAACGAAGACAACTCGAAACAGACCAGAAGTTTGAGCAGGTTTTCAAAGCCATTGAAAGTAAAAACCCCGAGCCCGACTATGGCATCTTTTTCGAAGGACAGATTTTTTATGCTTATGTATTTATTTCAGACTTATTTAAAAAGGCGAATCAATCTATTATACTGATTGACAATTATGTAGATGAATCTACTTTGACCCATCTTACAAAACACAAAAGAAATGTATCAGTTACCATTTATACACAATCCTTAACCAAGTCATTCATTCTAGACCTGAAAAAGCATAATGAACAGTATCCAAAAATCGAAGTAAAATCCATCAATTGGTTGTTTTTACTGTTTAAACAATCTCAGATACTGTTCAAAAACAAAAATTCTGTTACGGCGAAAACCTGTCTTCTCTTTGAGGATTCCTTCTTTTACAAATTCATTAATGAGCGTATTAGCAGTTTGTTTGCTGACATTAAGTTCATTCATCACGTCTGAAACTGAAACCACAGGTCTTTTATAAAGAAGAAGTAATAAAGCCTGTGCATTAGGAATTCGTTTACCAAATTTTATTAAAGTTTTGGTTTCCAATGTTTCTCGGAGAGAAAGAATACTGTTTAAGGTATCAATGGCCTGTTTAGCAGTTTCAATAATCCCAACCAGGAAGAATTTTAACCACTGTGAAATATCATTCTTCTCCGATACCGCTATAAGTTTATCATAATAGTGACTGCGATTTTTCTCGATGAAATCTGATATGTAAAGCGTCGGCTTATTAATTACTTTCTGACTAACAAGATAAAGTGTAATGAGTAACCTGCCTATTCTGCCATTACCATCGAGAAATGGGTGGATAGCTTCAAATTGGTAATGAGCCAACCCGATACGAATGAGATGAGGGACGTAGATATCCGGATTATTTAGAAACTTTTCAAGGTCACTCATCAATTCCGGGACTACAGAATGGTGTGGCGGAATATAACGGGCATCTTTCAGAGTTGCGCCTCCTATCCAATTCTGAGAGGTCCGGAACTCCCCCGGCATTTTATTTCTACCTCTAACTCCTTTGAGTAAGATATTATGTGCTTCCCTAATAAGCCTATTCGAAAGTGGCAGAGTATTAAGCCTTTCAATACTGAAATTCATAGCATCGATATAGTTTTGGACTTCTTGCCAATCGTCTCTCTTCCTTATATCAATATCATTCTCCTCTAGTACCGCTTCATCAATAGTGGTACGTGTCCCTTCAATCCGGCTGCTTTGTGTAGCTTCTTTGATAATGTGCATCCTTAAGAACGTATCCACATCCGGAAGGATAATAGAAAATGCATTGAGTTCACCCAGTCGTAAATTGGCTTCTTCTAACAAGGTAGACAACTCAGGTTGACTGATAACCCACTCCTTATTCAAAAAATCAGGATGAAAACTCCTATATCCGAATTCCTTTGTGAAATTCCCTGATTTGTAGTCTTTTAAATCCATATAGTAAATATTTATAATGCCGGAAAACGTTTGACTTTACAAATTCTTAGTCAAAGATAATGCATTATGGTGGACTATGACAATTCTTAGTCAAGGATAAGATAAAAAAATTGGTAGCTTAAGAAGAAAAAATAGACCTGCCATATTATGTAGGCGGAAGTCTAATGTATACCGAATAAATAAAAAAAGCCGGAATTACCCGGCTGTTTTGGCTCCCCCTTCAGGACTTGAACCTGAGACCCTCTGATTAACAGTCAGATGCTCTAACCAACTGAGCTAAGGAGGAATTTTGAGAGCGCAAAGGTAAGGATATTTTTCAATTTGCAAAAAATATTCACAAATATTTGCAAAGTTGTTGATAGACAGTATTTTAACTTAAAAAGCATAGCCTTCCGAATAGAAAAGATTTCTTTACCGGCGTTTCAATATTACAAAACCCGATAGTTCATAAGGTCAATGATAGAAATAACTGGAAAATATTTTCGAAAATGCGCCTCTAACTGGAAAATATTTTCTATTTTTATTTCTTAAAGCAGTAATAATGGAAAATATTTTACCAATTCATCTTCAGGAAATAATTTTGGGCTCCTCAGACCCAAAGATATCAAAGCAGATTTCCAGACTCGAAAAAGCAGGAAAAATAAGAAAGATTGCTCCACGGGTTTATTCTTCAAACCTCACTGAATCTGTTGAAATTATTATAAGAAGAAACCTATTTACTATACTTGGCAAGCTTTACCCGGGTGCACTTCTTAGCCACCGTTCAGCATTTGAGTTTAAACCAACCAATGTCGGACATATTTTTTTGACGTACACCTACACTAAGAAAATTTCATTACCCGGTGTAACTATTCGTTTTCTTGAAGGAAATAAACCAATTAAAGGAGATAATCCTTTTTCAGGAGAACTATTTGTTTCTCAAAAAGCGAGGGCATTTTTGGAGAACCTGCAGTTATCAAGAAATACCGGACCAACATCAAAATGTTTGACCTTAGCTGAGATAGAAGAAAAGCTGGAGAATATTATAAGAATAAATGGTGAAGATGAATTAAATAAAGTAAGAGACTGTGCAAGAACTATCGCTGAAGAACTCAATATGCATAAAGAGTTTGGCAGGCTTAATAAAATTATAAGTGCATTGCTTACAACTCATCCTGCCAGAATTCTTTCTTCACCTCTTGCATTGGCAAGAGCATTTGGTGCTCCTTTCGATGCTGGAAGGATGGAATTGTTTGAAGTAGTTTTTCGAGAGCTGCAAAAAAGAGAATTCAAAAATCGTCCGGACAAAAATTCTTCTGAAAAATCATTTCGGAATTTCGCATTCTTTGAAAGTTATTTTTCGAATTACATTGAAGGAACCGAATTTAAGGTTGATGAGGCAATGCAAATTATTGAATCACAGAATCCTATACCTTCAAGAAATGAAGATAGTCATGATGTGTTAGGAACCTATCAACTCGTCTCCAATCGACCTGAAATGTCGATCACTCCAACATCTCCTGATGAATTATTGAATATTCTATTATACAGACATGGGGTTTTATTAAGAGCAAGACAGGAGAAAAACCCGGGTCAATTTAAGGACAGAAATAATTTTGCCGGGAGCACAGAATTTGTAGATTTTAATTTGGTAAGAGGTACTTTGATTCAAAGTTTCGATTTGTATAAAGGCTTATCACATCCCTTTTCAAAAGCAGCTTTTATGATGTTTATGATTAGCGAAATACACCCATTTCTTGATGGGAATGGTAGAATGGCAAGAGTTATGATGAATGCAGAACTTGTCAAAGAAGGCCAGGCCAAAATCATTATTCCGACAGTTTATCGCGAAGATTACATGGGGACATTAAAAAAACTGACAAAGCAGTCAGATCCATCACCATTTATCAGAATGCTAATTCGTACCTATGATTTCAGCGAAAATGTGTTTGGTGAAGACATTAATGAATTACATGAATACTTAAAACAAACAAATTCCTTTTTTGACGACAAAGAAGCAAAACTGAAAATCATTCCACGATACTAATCACTTTTGCGGTGCTATCAACCAAACACCTTCCTCAACCGCTCCAATGCATCCACAACAACCGCCCGCGGACAGGCCACATTCATCCGCATAAAACCCGATCCGCCCGGACCAAAATCCGTACCGGCATTGAACCCTAATCCGGCTTCATGAATCAGTTTGTGCTTCAGGCTTTCATCATCCAGACCAAATTGCCGGAAATCAAGCCAGATCATATACGTCGCCTCCGGACGAAACATCCTGATTGCAGGAATGTTCTCCCGAAGATAATCATCCACCAAACTGATATTATCATTCACATATTCAATGAGTTCCGATCTCCAGGGCTCCCCATGTGAATAGGCTGCTTTCGAGGCAATGTTCCCGAAAAGGTTCCCCAGCCACAAATGCATCTTCTCCATCATCTGTGAAAACAACTTCCGCAATTCAGGATTGGAAATAATCACCGATGAGGTAGCCAGTCCGGCCAGATTAAAGGTTTTACTCGGAGCATGGGTTGTAATGGTGATATCCGCAATTTCAGGTGATAAAGCAGCAAAAACCTGATGCTGATATCCGGTCATTACCAAATCGGCATGAATCTCATCCGACAATACCAACACCTTATTTTTCAGGCAGATATCTGCAATCCGCTCCAACTCTTCACGCGTCCAGCACCGGCCAACCGGATTATGTGGATTGCACAAAATCAGCATCTTAGCTGTTTTCGCCTGTTCCTCCAATTGCTCAAAATTGATCCGATAGGTATTCCCGTCCTCAACCAACTGATTGTAAACAAGTTCCCGTTCATGATCACTTACTGCACCGAAAAAAGGGAAATATACCGGCGGCTGAACGATAATCTGATCGCCCGGATTTGTATAGGTTAAAACCGCAAAATTAAGTGCCGGAACCACGCCCGGACAAAAAATTATTTCATTTCTTTGCAGGGTCCAGTTGTGGTGCGACTTCATCCAGGCAATGATGGGTTCAAAATAATCCGCTTCCCGGAATGTATAGCCATAAATCGGATGACTTGCCCGTTTCATGACGGCCTCCCGGATAAAATCGGGCGTTTCAAAATCCATATCGGCTACCCACATGGGCAATACATCACTTTTCCCAAAAATCCGCTCCCGCAAATCAAACTTCACACAGGAGGTCCCATCGCGGTCTACAGGGAGGTCAAAATTATACTTCATTGTTAAAAAATTTAGCGCCGGCAAATCTATAGAAAATATGCCCTCTAAATCCGTTCGCATCCTATGTTAAAATTTATTTCTATATTAGAGTTCTGATTTGTAAGACTATGCTGATCCAATTTCACATCGAATACAAGACCCATTTCGGGCAACAACTGTTGCTCCTCGGGTCGATTCCCGCGCTTGGCGAAGGAATGAAGGACAAAGCAGTTCCGATGGTTTTATCGGATGTGGTTTCCGGCTTGTGGACATTTCAGCTGGAAATGCCGGAACTCCCTGATTTTCAATATCGCTATCAGCTTAAAGATGATAATTTTAATACGTATATTGAAGAATGGGGCCCCGACCGCCTGGTCAGAACCGAAAAAACACCTCCGAAGCATATTCTGTTCCTGGATCGGTGGAGGTCGATGTCGGACCCGGATTTCGCCCTGCACAGCGCTGCTTTTGTCAATGCCATATTGAAACCGGATCCGCTATTTGATCCACCCAAAGCCAAAACACAGAAAAGCGGAGCATCGGTGATACTGCGTTTCAAACCCCTGATGGCCCGCATTAAAGCGGATCACAGGTTGATGGTGGCCGGAAGCGCCGCCGGACTGGGTTCCTGGAACGATAAAAAGGCGGTCGGCCTTGGTAATCCTGAACATCCGCAATGGTGTGGTGAAGTCAGAATTGCGGTTTCTGAGTTTCCGGTCGAGTATAAATACCTGATCCATGACCCCGATGGCAAGCAGGTTTTTTGGGAAAATTCGCTGAACCGCCAGATCCGGCTTCCCAAAGGTGAAATCCCGGACGTGATCGAAATTGACGATGAAAAATTCAATTTCCCGCGCTACCCCTGGAAAGGTGCCGGAGTGGCTGTCCCGGTATTTGCCCTCCGCCGGAAGGATGGTTTTGGAGTAGGCGAATTTTCGGATTTGAGCCTGTTGGTCGACTGGGCTGTTGAAACCGGGATGCATATGATTCAGATCTTACCCGTAAACGACACCGTGGCCAAACATACCTGGCAGGATTCCTATCCGTATGCTGCCATTTCGGTGTATGCCCTGCACCCGATGTATATCAATCTCCTCAAAATTGGTGTGCTCGAAGCCGATATCAGTCAACAGATTATTGAAGCCCAGGGTGCTTACCTGAATTCGTTGGATAAAATTGATTATGAAGCTGTTATGGCATTGAAAGCCCGCTTTTTCAAACTTATCTATGATCAGAAAAAGCATGAATTCCTCAAAAATCCGGAGTACCGCCTGTTCTTTCATAAAAACGAACACTGGCTGCGTCCCTATGCAGCATTCTCCTATCTGAGAGATCTTTTCAACACCACTGATTTCAGCCACTGGGGCGAATACAGCACCCCTACACCCGAACTCATGGACCAGCTTACATCGGAGGATTCTCCTCATTTTGATGATATTGCTGTACACTATTTTCAACAATACCATGCGCATATTCAACTTTTGGATGCGGCAAATTATGCCCGCTCGAAAGGTGTAGTCCTCAAAGGAGATATTCCGATCGGAATTTTCAGAAACAGTGTGGATGCCTGGACGCATCCCGAATTGTATCACCTTGACCGACAGGCTGGTGCGCCCCCGGATGATTTTTCTGACAAAGGACAGAACTGGCGTTTCCCGACCTACAACTGGGAGGAGATGGCCAAAGATAATTATACCTGGTGGCAGCAGCGCCTCACCCAGTTGTCGGAATATTTTGATGCCTTCCGCATTGATCATATCCTCGGATTTTTCAGGATCTGGGAGATTCCGGCCGATCAGGTGGAAGGACTGCTGGGATATTTCAACCCGAGTTTGCCCTATTATCGCGACGAGCTTCAAAATCGTGGATTATGGCTGGATGAGGAACGACTTTGCGAACCTTATATCCGGGAACATTTTCTGTATGAACGTTTTGGCGACCTGACTGCCTATGTGAAAACCCATTTCCTCCACGAATATAACCATGGCTGCTATCGCCTGAATCCGGAATATGATACCCAGCGAAAAGTAGAGGAAAAACTCAAACCCGATCCCGATTGCAGTCCGGAAGAACGCACCCGTCTGGAGCGATTGACCCGGGGGTTGTATTCTCTGATATCCGAACGCATCCTGCTGCGGGCACCGGATACCGGCGGCAATGCCTTCTACCCGCGCAATGCCTTACATTTTACACGTTCCTACCGCGACCTGGATGATCATACAAAACATATAATCAGTGAGTTATACCTTGATTATTTCTATCGCCGGAATGAAGAATTCTGGAGAGGAAAAGCGATGGAAAAACTGCCTGTTATCAAAAAAGCCAGCAATATGCTTTTGTGTGGCGAGGATCTGGGCATGGTTCCGGCCTGTGTGCCGGATGTTATGAATGAGTTGGGTATCCTGAGTCTGGAGGTTCAGCGCATGCCGAAAGATCCGAAAATCAGCTTTGGCAATCCTGTTGCGTATCCCTATCTTTCGGTGGCCACGCCCTCTTCGCATGATACATCAACAGTTCGGGGCTGGTGGGAGGAAGATCATTTTAAAACCCGCAAATTTTACAATGAAATACTTGGAAATCAAGGCGATCCACCAGAAGATTGCAACCCCGAAATCGTTCAACAGATTGTTTCACAGCATTTGTATTCGCCGGCTATGTGGGCAGTTTTCCCGATTCAGGATTTGCTGGGTCTTGATGAAAATCTGCGACTTCCCGACCCCCATGCCGAACGCATCAACCAACCCGGAAACCCAAACCATTACTGGCGCTACCGCATGCATCTGAGCCTCGAGGATCTGCTCAGCCAACACGAATTCAACCAGCGAATCCGCAACCAGGTAACAGCTTCCGGAAGGGCAGAGGCGTATTGACAACAAAGATCAATGCCTTGCAATTAATTTACATGTGCCAATTATTTTCCCATTATTATATAACAAGACGTAATAAATACCGGCCGTGAGGTTAGAAATGTCAAGATTCAATATACCTTGAAATGGAGAAAGTTTCCTTTCCATTACTATTTCCGATAAATGGTTAATAATGTCCAATGTCAACGAATTGCTATTTTGTTCATAATTTAAAGAAATAGTCACCCTTTCGGAGGCTGGGTTGGGAAATACTTCTATCATTCTGCCATGATCTTCAGGTAACCGAATACCAACAATCAATGAATCACAGATAGACCCGGCGAGTTTGCCTAATCGGAAATTGGGAAAATTAGGCATTGAATAAGCATTTTGAGCCGGAATTTCAAAAGAATGTGCCTGAAAATTGCATAACGTTCCTGGACTATCCGGGTTACTTATTGTTGAAAAGTAATTTGTAGCACCACCCTCGATATATATTATCCCGTCGGGTCCTAACAATTGCTGATTATAGGTAACCGGCATGTTAAATTGAGAAACAAATGTATCATAGATGCCGATAATTTGTTCTGTTGCAAAAACACTGTCAGCCCAAAGATCATACTGATAAACATAGCTTTGATTTGAATAATACAGAAATTGAGAAGAGGGTGATAATGCCAAACCTACCCACATGCTCGTATTCGCAATTGAAAAGCTCTTATAGTTACTAAACTCACCCGAACATCGGTCAAAAGAGTAAATTTCGACAACGGTAGGAGTTGGGAAGCTAGTGTCTGAACACCTTACGAAAACAGACCCATCCTGTGAAAACAGTACTTGCCCCTGGGGAGTAGGATGCTTGTCCGAATTTCCAATACATTGTAAACCATAATTTGTAAAACCAGCTGGACTTAATAAAACCCTATAAAAACAGTTTTGACTTAATTCCCGAACAATTATCCACCAGTCTCTGCCGTTTCCATGCCTGACTGCAGAGATATAGCCATAGTCAAGTGTATCTAGAATAATTGGGACATTTTTTTGTCCCTCATAAACATCGCCTAAGCCATTATTCAACAACATGTTTATGGTAGTGTAATATAACCCCTCAACCCTCTGATAAGCGTAATAATTCACATCAGGCACAATTTTGCTATGGATAATAAAAAATTCCTTTTCATCATCTGGACTGGGAAGAATTATACTTCCCTGATTAAGAAAATAACCAAGTCCGGTATTATTCATCGAATTATAAAAATAACCATAATTTATCGAATCCCCATGAGGCATAATGGTATGTGTACAATCGGCAACATACATTCCATTTGTGTAAAAAAGCAAATTCCCATTCTCATCGCTAATACTAGCGTTTGTTATATAAATATTTAATCCGGCAGAATTATAGTGGACTGAACTTGGTGTGGTGTTGAAATCAATAATTGATCTGCCGTAGTTCGGAGGAGCACTCTCATACCCAAATACCCAACTATAATCACGCCGGGCATCAGGATTGAACTGGCTGAACGCAAAATTTGAAATTAGTAAACACAGAATTAATAATCTAACCATAACCTAATGGACTATAATGAGTTTACCTAATTCAAAAGTATCATCTTCGGCATAACAACTAACAAAATAAATTCCAGGCCTCAACCCTTTAAGGTTAATACTTTCTTTACCTGAATTTAATGAAATCGTATAATTCGCAACAGTTATACCAACCAAATTTTTTAATTTAACTATGCATTTTTTATCCATTAAAGTATCATATGTGATATTAACACTTTCGTTAGCAGGATTTGGGTAAAAACAAAATCTATTTAATCGTTGCCTAAAAATTGATGAACCTCCATTTTTAGAGCTAATGTCAATTAAATTACACAAGGAATCATCATTTAATACAATACTACCATAAGGCAAATAAAGGCTCCGCGCCCAAAAAACTGCATTTCCTCCGGTTAATGGACATTGAATAGCAATATCATATATTGAAGATAATTGTTCTAAAGAAAAATTAGTATGGGGTTGAAGTAATTTAGCTAAATATATATTAATCAATTGCTTTTCATTTTCTTCATATATTGTACTAGTTGATAAATTTTCATTTTGAATTAATAAAGTACTTATACTCAAATTGCGATTTTCTAAATCAATTTTGCTAAGTGAATCCAAAACAAACAACAATGAATCATATTGATGCACAATTTTCTCTCTCAAAATAAAAATAGTTAAACTATCCTCACCACTTATGCTACTATTTATTATATTATTAATATAATTCAAATTTAACAACAAACTATCTGATAGATTCTTATGCAAAATCTTGTACTCTTTTAAATTTTCATACATTCTTAACGCCTCATGCCTATTGCGTGAATTCAAGTAAAAACAATAAGCAGAATTCCCAGAGTGGTTTAACAAAAAATTCATCATAAGATTATTACTTGGAAGGGAATCAATATTATCATAAATTTTATCAAAGAGATATCTTTGGGCATTCCAGTTCAAAATATTAGGGAATATGTTGCCATAAAGAGAATCCTTTGCGATTAAATAATCGGTTAAATTAAATTGAATATTCGTCTCTATATCTTCTATCAAGGAAGTCGAACAGAAATAATTAGAAGAACTTCCAGGTAAAAACCATCCAGTATTATTAGGATTAATATAAGGAGTTGTTGGCATAAAATTATTGCTTATTGGGTTTACCTTATATAACGAATTTGTAAAATTAGGATTATCGTTTACTGCTCCAAAATAGTAATTTGCTCCAAGCCATTGGTTTCCTTGATATTCTTGAGGTCCTGTAAGTGAAGTGGAATTATAATAAAGACCAAGATAATAATCCTCAATTATATTTCCTTTAATCAAATTATCACTTCCAAGACAACTCCCCTCGTACGTCATACCATTAAAAATATTATTAAAATAGTTACACTGATAAAGCGTATTTTTCATAGAATTAGCCAGTAATCCTTTTGGATATTTTAAATTGATGTTTCCAATTAGAGCTCCGGGCCCAAAAACCGAATTATTTCTAATAATATTGTTATTCCCATTAACAAAAAGTAATCCCACTTGATTAATAGATGTTCCAGGTAAATAAACTGTATTCATTTCACCGAAATTAACCCCAGAATTACTATTTCCATAATATCCAAATTTCCATGTCATATTACTATTTTCATCAATATATAGAGTATTGTTTAAAAATTCGTCTGGTCCACCTGGATTACCCATGCCTGCTTCAACAATGCAACCAGATAGTGAGCCACATGGTAAAATAGTAATAGTATTATTAGAAATTACAGATTTGAAAACAGGATCATTCTGATATAGTAGAATTCCGATTGACTTATTACAATTAAAATAATAACAATTTATACTATTGTTAATTATACGGATATTCTTACCATAACATCTATCAATAAAAATACCAGTTTCACATCCAATAAAGTTGTTATTTAAAATTTCCACGTCACAACCTTTTGCATATATACCAGTTTTGCAATTCTCAAAATCGACAATTGAAGAACTTCCATTACTTCCAGATATTGAAAAAAAACCAGTTAGTACATTAGGATTACTGTTAAAATACATTCCACAACCTTCACCTTGTTCATTAAATTCCGGCAAAATATTCTCAAAATTAACTGTCCCAGATCCAAAGATAACATGGGAATCCCATGAAATAAGTCCGCTTCTTAAATTTTTAAACATATTACTATTACCAACAGGATTTAATATACTCAACGCATCTGCTACCAATATAGTAAGTCCATTGTAGGCATGTTCGCTTGAACGCGGCGTCATAAGTAAATTACCAGAAGAATTAAATGTATTTAATCGAAAATTAAAATAATCCAAACCCCCAAAACCTGCAATCGTTAACCCAAAATAATTGTCCAAAAAGTTGTTATTAATGCAATTAAAATTAATATAATAAGGTGAGACTGATGAAAAGCTTGTTACATTAATTCCAAATTCACTATCGCGAATATTACATGATATTAAATTAAAATTAACAGTTTTTACCATATTAGAAATATCAATCATATGCCACAATTTATTACATCCATGAATGTTAATAGATAACATAGAAATAGAAGGAGAAATTAAAGGGTTAGAACCAATTATGGCATTATCTAACATTGTAATATCACTCACATTCGGAAAATCAAAATTATTATCTATTTGGAGAACACCATTGACAGCAATCTTACCAGGTAATAATGTTGGTAATTGACTTGAAAATTTATTATTAAGTAGCAATATGTCTTCCCCAACCTCAGCACAGCAATCAAACACGGTAATATTTACGCATCCTCCTAATGTGTATCCTGGCCCAAAACGCACACAATAATAGCCGCCTAAAGTAACATTTGGTAACGTTACCGAATTTGTTATAGTAGAAGTTATTAATCCAAAATTTGGTGGCCCAAACCATAAATAATTTGTATAACCAGGAGTAGCCATTAAAACTAAATCTGCCTCTGAACAAATATTGGAATCAAAACTAGCCCATATATATTGCAAATTTGACTTAGGTCTTACATCCACAATAATTGACAAATAGTATGTTGTATCTATAATTGAATCAGAAATATTACAATAATACACTCCACTAAAAGTAGAATCAACATCATAAATATTGTTATAGCTCAAATTAGAAGAAAAACCATTAGGTCCAGTCCAGTAAAAAGATGTTCCTCCTAAAGCAATTAAAAATAAAACATCACCATTATATACTGGAGAATTTGTTCGAACTTCAGGAGTTGATCTGCTTGGAGGTGAAGCAGCAAATATTTCACTAAACTGCAAAAAAAAGATAAATGTCAATAAATAAAATTCAAGAATCTTTTTGAATATATTAACGACAGATGAAAACCAATTTGTATTTTTTGTTTTGTTTATAAAGACAATTTTTGTTTTCATTTATAAAGATTTTAGAGGTGATCATATTTAAGCTTAAACATCTAATTATCACTTAGTTGAGATGCATTAATTTTCTAGAGTTCGCTAACATAATTGCAATATAGTTATCACAACTAAATTATAATTTGAAAAATTGGAATAAACTCCTTTAAATGATCAATAAGTTGACTACTAATTTTGAAAAATTTGATTTAACTAAGATTTTATTAGTTTTCAATAAATACGATTTTGAAAAATGCGTTTCGCTCACTTAAGGAAATCATCGAGTACATTAATTGAACTTTTAGATTAAAGTATATAAGCTTTTATTTTGACAGCATTCCGTTTGGTACTCCTTATAAGATATTTGCATTTGGTTGGGTACCATTCACACATGATTTTCACAGATGGGGCAAACCCACACTTAAAGCAAGCTTTATACCGTATTCACTGTTTAGGTTCTTAATTTTAACCGAGGGCAAATGCAGCCCGATATAATGTGTGATATTGAATAGAATTCAGTGTATGAATATGACACCGCACTTGTAATCAAAAAGATTATTTCTAATAGGTGTATTGGTAAAAGTTTTTACAATCTTGCCATGCATAACAATAGTGGGTAGAATCCCTTTTATGCATTAACTGGTAATGACCATGTATTTATGCCAATTTATTTTCAGATGTCAGTAATTCATACTCTCTTCCTATTTTGGAATTGTTGGCAAATTGAATAGTTTTGTAAGAAACAAACGAAAAATATACTTATTAAGAAATTTTAGCTGTTAAGAAAAAGCAATAAATGCTCAGATTTAAATAATATTTTATCCATATCTCATAATAACATTTATCAAGATCCTGTTCCATTGCCAGCGTCGATTTTAAAAGATATTACAGATTCTAGGAATATAAGCATGTAACAAGACTCATATTAAACTCATTCTATCAGAACTCAACCAAATCAGAATGTCAAAGAACAAAATGAATTTTCTAATTCCTAACACATAAGGTGTCAGTAGAATTTACCTTTCAAAAAACGTCTCACTTTGAAGACATCGATTGTCAAGTTTATCCCACAAAGTTACAAATATAATATTATACAAATCATTTGTCAAGTATATCCATTATTTTCTGAGATAAGATTCTTGAAAAGACAACTACATCACATTTTGAGGGAGTTACATTTATTAAAAGGTCTGATTTCTCTGAAAATCAATTACGAAAATGCCTGATTTCTAGTTAATTAAATTTCAAAGACATAATATTTGATTATACAAAAAATATTCCGAACAAAATCATACGGCCCATTTGTTTGCCAAACCTATACAAATTTACCCATCACCCAAAAAACGAATAATAATTCTCCCTATGAATAACATTAAACTCGCTTCCGGGATAGGTTTTGAGGAATTCTGCCGGGTTTTTAGCTTTTTGAACAGGTGAATATTTGAACTCCCAGGCAAATAACTTTCCACCAGTTTCTTCAATCAGGTCAATTTCTTTCTGATCGTAGGTTCGCCAGAAGTACATATTCACCAAACGCTGGTTTCGCTGATTGGCCTTCACGCGTTCGATCATGCAGAAATTTTCCCACAATGCTCCGGTATCGGATCGGGTATCCAAACTGTTAAAATTCTGAAGCAGACTGTTACGCAATCCTAAATCGTAAAAATAAAATTTCTGACTACGGGCAAGTTCTTTTCGCAGATTCCGGCTGAATGATCCAAGCTTCAGAATAATGAAAGAGCGCTCGAGAATCTCGATATACCGTTGAATTGTTTCTACACTGACTTTCAATAAACGGGATAATTCATTGTACGACACTTCATTCCCCATTTGCAGAGCCAGTGCTTTTAACAGGTTTTTCAATATTTCCGGCCGCTTCAGTACATCAATTTTGAGAATATCCCTGAAAAGGTAGTCATTGGCCAGCTCATCCAATAGCAATATTTTCTGATTCTCCGGACGATCAACAATGTCGGGGTACATGCCAAACCGAAGAAAAAGTTCCAACCGCTCATCCATTACAGAGATATGATGGTATCTGCCAATCTCTCCATACGATAACGGGTACAACAAAAATTTCAGGTTGCGTCCCGTCAGGGGTTCACTGAGCTCATTCAGTAAATCAAAACTACTTGAACCTGTTGCAATTATCTGAATTTCGGGCCAGGTATCATGGATAATTTTTAAGACCAGCCCGATCTCCCGGATTTTCTGTGCCTCATCCAAAACAAGCAACCGGCTTTCTCCCAGATAGGAACGAATCCGTTCCATATTGCGGGATGAAAGAAGTTCATTCACCTGATTCGTTTCACAATTCAGGTACAAAGCACCTGGATACGATTGAAGGATCTCTTTTGCCAAAGTTGTCTTGCCAACCTGTCGGGCTCCATACAGGATCAATACTTTCCCACCGAAAAGCCAACGCTCTATCTGCTCTTTCAGATACCGCGAATACCGAATTTCTTCCATAGATTTCAATCCTTGATCCGCACAAAAATACAAATTTATCAGATCAACCTTACAAATTAACCTAAATTTATCAGGTTAACCTTACAAATTCATTAAAATCCATCACATCAAAACATCTCTAAATCATTAAATCTCCAAATCATCAAATCTCCAAATCAATCAGCACATCAGCACATCACCGCATCACCGCATCAGCAAATCAGCACATTATCCCCTCAATTTAAACTCTGAATACACTCTCTCTATCCCTTCCCTCAACCCAATCTTCGCCTTCCACCCCAAAGCCGTCATCCGGCTCACATCCATGAGTTTACGCGGAGTGCCATCGGGTTTGGAGGTATCCCATTCAATGGTTCCGGTATATCCTGTAATCCCGGCGATCATTTCTGCCAGTTCTTTAATGCTGAGATCTTCACCGGTACCAATATTCAGATGCGTAATGCCCATTCCGTAAAGCTGTTCTGCGTCCATGTTTTGTAAGAGGAAATAGCAGGCTTCGGCGAGGTCGTCGACGTGGAGGAATTCGCGTAAGGGGGAGCCGGAACCCCAGAGGGTGACGCGTGACGCGTGACGCGTGACGAGTGACGAGTGACGAGTGAATGGGGATTCATCTCCCCCCCTCTCAGGGGGGGCCGGGGGGGGTACCGGGGGTGCCAATTTCCTGATCAACGCCGGCAACACATGCGACGTATTCAAATCATAATTATCATTCGGACCATATAAATTGGTGGGCATCACCGAAATAAAATTAGACTCGTATTGCCGGAAGTAGCTCTCACACAATTTAATACCCGCAATTTTGGCAATGGCATAAGGCTCATTCGTGTATTCGAGATAATCCGAAAGCAGGTATTCTTCTTTCAGAGGTTGCGGAGCCATTTTAGGATAAATACAGGAAGATCCCAGAAACAGCAGCTTTTTCACACCGCTAAGATAGGCCGCATGGATGATATTGGCTTCAATCATCAGATTGTTATAAAGGAAATCCGCACGCAGCGTATTGTTGGCCATAATGCCGCCCACCATGGCCGCTGCTACCACAACATAATCCGGCTTTTCTCTTTCAAAAAACGCCTCCGTATCCGATTGCCGGCGCAGATCCAATTCGGCAGAAGTCCTCACAATGACATGTTTATAGCCTTCCCGTTCCAACAGTCGCAGCATCGCTGAACCCACCATTCCTTTGTGTCCGGCTATATATATTTTCGAATTTTTATCCATAATTGTCGTGTTTTCCCGGGATTATTTGCCCAAAGATGCTCCCAGTTCCTTCACCTCCGGTCGTTCCGGATTGATCGCTTTTAATTGGGTAAAGATCCGGTTTTTAAAGACCGTATCCTGCGTGTTTTTCAGAATCAGGTTGATATTCTTAAATACATTTTCCTCATTCGGATTTATTTTCAGAATACGGGTGTAATAGTAAAAGGTGCTGTCATCGTTCTGCCGGAAATCATGCATCAGGTTTCCCATCTGAAACAATGCCTGCTGATAGGTTGGATGAATCGCAATCGCCTGGCGAAGATAGTGCTCAGCCATTTCAAAATACTCCGGTTTCAGTGCTGCATTCTCCGGCAAATTCGCCATATACGTATACCAGGCTCCACATATCTGATTACTCCGGGCTCCATTTTCCGACACCTCCACATCGGTTGAATACAAGGTGAAATCATCTTTCCAGTCGTCATTGCGGGTGATGGTCCGGATGGCAAATAACACCATTATAATACTGATCACCGGAAGGATATACGGTTTGAATCCCGGGAAACGCTGCGGAACGAATTCCGCAATCAACCAGGCCATGAACAAACAGAAGGCCACCGATGGCGAAAACAAAAAACGCTCGGCCATAAATGTACCCACCGGAAAGACAATATTGGATACGGGGGCCAGTGTAACCAGATAAAAAACAATGATATACGACCAGATTGATTTTCGGAAAAAACCAACAATGGCAAGCACCCCAAGACTGATATAGGCAAAAAGTGTTAGTATGACCACCGGGTCACTCCAGGTTTTAATACTGATATGAAACGGATAATAATCCCAGGTAAGCGGATGCGGGAAAAACAACAGCTTCAGGTACATGCCAAGCGTAAAAACAATCGTGGCAAATTTCTCTGACAAACCTGTATTGATAAACGGATTATCCATCAACTCGGTTGATTCAACCGTTTTAAACCCGGCCAGAACCGATTGCCGGATCAGGACAAACACCAGAACGGCTGTCACCAGCGGGATCATCGGAACCAGCAACTCCCTGAATTTCCGACCGTTGAAATAATACATTGCCAGCGGAATCAAAACCAGAAAAACAGCCGCTATTTCCTTCGACATCAATCCAAAGAAAAAGGCCAGAAATGCATACAACAACGTGATCATCCGACCCGATTCCATATACTTCAATACAAACCACAAACTCCCCAATGATCCCAGCAGTGCCAGAATTTCATCTCTCCCCTTTATATTGGCAACCACCTCTGTATGAATAGGATGCGCCAGAAACAACAGGCTGGCTAGAAAGGGCAGACTCAGATACCACGCCTTTCCGGGCGGAGGAGGAAATAACTTCAACAGCACTTTAAACAACACAAAACACAACAGGATAAACAGGATCACATTCACGAAGTGACTGAGATGCGGATTCTCTCCAAAAAGTTCATATTCAATGGCAAAACTCACCATCGACAATGGTCTGTAACGCCCTCCGGCTAAGAAAACCTCGGTTCCTTCTTCAAAATATCCGGCGAAAAAATGCGTGGATAACAGATTGTCAATGCCTTCGAATCCCTGTTTGGTAAATTTATTACCGGTAACAACATAGGTATCATCAAGTGCATACTTATTGGAAATGCTGTTTCCGTAAAAGATAAAACCGGCTATGGCCAGCATGATGAAAATGATTGTATTTTTAGACCCGCCGGACGAGGGTGCTTTTTTTTGATTTTTTTTCTTACTCATACCTGTGTGAAGTTCATCAACGAAAATAAGAATTTTTTAATTAATGCCATAAAAGCATTGGTGTGTCTGTTTCTTTTAACAGATCCGGAATCGGTTATTGGACAAAACTCCGACAGTCTCAGCCTGCTTCCAAAACAAAGTTGCGCATGGGTCAAACCTGCGCTGGTACCGGCTATTCTGGGTTCTGCAGGCCTCTCGGTCCGGTTGGTTTCCTTCCCGCTGAGCGATGAGGAGATAAAAAACCACATCCGCAAAAATCCCGGTTTTATCCACAATAACTATGATGATTATTTTCAGTTTACACCGCTTGCAATGGTCGGCGGATTGCAGGTTTTGGGCATTAAGGGGAAAAACAATCTTTTTGATGAATCTGCCCTCCTGCTGATTTCACTCACGATTCAGGGTTCTCTGGTCTACCTGCTGAAATATACCACGCATGTGGAGCGACCGGATGGCAGTTCGGATGATGCCTTCCCGAGTGGGCATACGGCGATGGCCTTTTCCGGGGCAACCTTTATGCATATGGAATATGGCGAACGCTCCGTCTGGTATAGCGTAGCGGCCTATACCCCTGCAGTGGCAACCGGAACCTACCGCATGCTCCGCAACCGGCACTGGGCATCGGATGTTCTCGTTGGAGCTGCCTGCGGAATCGCTGTGACAAGGGCCGTGTATTGGGTGTATCCGAAAATCAAAGGCCGGATTTACCGGACCCTTCACCTAAACAACCTGAAAAACGGCATAACTTTTGACTAAGATGTTTGTTCTTTTCAAACAAACATTAAACAACACATGAAATCTTCTGCCTTTCTGATCTTCTTCAGTATTGTACTGATTATATATTCAGCCATCAATTTTTATATCTTTCTGCGTGGTTATCAGTCGCTTCAGGCTTTTCCATCCTTAAAACGAATCTATTTCTGGGTGTTTATCCCGCTGGCAGCCTCCTATCTGCTGGGTCGATTCATCGAACGGACTCCTCTATATGGCGTGGGTGAAGTCCTGACCCGGGTGGGTTCTTTCTGGCTGGCTGCAATGATGTATTTCCTGCTTCTGGTCATTTTATTCGATCTCATCCGGCTTGTCAATCATTTTCTGCCCTTTTTTCCGGCCATTCTGACAGTTAATCCGGTAAAAACCAAATTCATCACCTTTGTAATCAGTTCAGTAGCAGTGGGTGGATTAATCCTGTACGGCTACATCAATGCACGGAATCCCATTGTCCGCGAAATCCCGCTCACCATCAATAAGGATATTGACAGCCCCAAAAACCTGAATCTCGTTTTTATGAGCGATATTCACCTGGGCAGTACAATCGGGCGAGAACGATTGGGTAAAATTGTGGAAACCGTTAATGCCCTGAAACCCGATCTCGTTATTCTGGGCGGCGATATTATGGACGAAGATCTGGCCCCGGTTATCCGCCGCAATCTGGGTGAACAACTTCAGTCAATTCAGGCAAAATATGGAGTCATTGCCATAACCGGCAACCACGAATATATCGGAGGTGCTGAAAAAGCAGTGCGCTATATGGAAGATCACGGAATTACGGTTTTAAGAGATACCACCACACTTATCGCCGGGAGTATCCTGGTTGCCGGCCGTGAAGACCGCGACAGTCCGAGGTTTGGCGGGAAAAAAAGAAAAGAAATTGCCGAAATTCTGCAAAATGCAGATCACTCCCTTCCCATCATTCTGATCGATCACCAGCCCTTTCATCTCGAAAAAGCCGTGGAAGCCGGCGTTGACCTTCAGCTCAGCGGTCACACACACGATGGGCAGATGTGGCCCTTCAACTACATCACCAAAGCCGTTTATGAGGTCAGCAGAGGCTACCTCCTGAAAGGCAATACCCATTTCTTTGTATCAAACGGAGTAGGTACCTGGGGTCCGCCGGTTCGGATTGGTAACCAGCCCGAAATCATCAACTTTAAACTTTTTTTTATAAATAATTAATTTGGCATGAACATTGAGGATAGATTTTTTGTTTAAACTATATAATAAATCATTAAACAACAAATCATCATGAAAACACTTGTCAATAAATCAAAAGAAATCATAGCCATATCACTGTTGCTATTCATTGTCCTGATAACCAATAAAATAAATGCAGAAGTTCCGGCAGGAGGGAATAATAACCTTTTAGGATATGTATATTATCAAAATGAAATACCAACGGCCGTTGCTTCCAGCGTTGTAAGTATTTACAATACTCAGGGACTCCAGGTAGCCACCACCACAAGCAATCAGGAGGGCTATTATAGTTTTACCGCTTTGCCCGACGGAACCTATACGCTCATAGTTCAGCCGTCGATACCCTGGGGTGGTGCCAATGCAACGGATGCCCATTTAATTCTTCAGCATTTTGTGCAAACAAGCATTCTTGAAGGACTGAAAGTTCAGGCTGCGGATGCTTTTAAAGGCGGATCCGTCAATGCCAAAGATGCATTGGCCGTTGCCCGTCGTTTTGTCGGACTGGATAATTTCTTTTCACAAGGCGATTTTGTAACTGAAAATATGACAGTTACCCTGAATGGAAATGTCAACATGATTCACAACATTCAGATTCTGGCAACAGGAGATGTGAATGCCTCCTATGATTTCAATTCTGCCGGCAAAAAAGAACCAACAGTCTTCTACGCAACGGAAGGCACCCTGAATGCCCGCCAGAATCAGGTTTTCGAGCTTCCGCTAAAAATACAGGAGCCGGTTGATATTCGGGCTATCTCGCTCATTCTCAATTATGAAGAAAATAAATTCAAAATCGAGGATGTTATCCCGGCCTCCAAAAATGGATATTTTTCATGGCATGCAGAAAATGGAGTAGTCCGGATTACCTGGTTTGATACAGATGCCTATGCGTTAAATCCGGAAAACATCCTGTTTACGTTTAAGGTGAAGGCTCTTTCCGCCAACCATACATCCTCTGTTTTCGAAGCAGAACCCGAAACCGAATTTGCCGGCTTATCCGGAAGTCTGATAAACGGTGCCTCTGTCTCCAATCCTGAAGTTCAGGTTAAACCCGGATTTGGCGAATCAGAAATCCTGACAATCTATCCTAATCCTGTAAAATCGGATTGCAAAATCAGCATCATTTCTGAAAAAGATCAACCGGCTTCCATTAAGGTAATTAATTTACTGGGAGAAGTGAAATATGAAAAAAAGTTCGATCTTCAAAAGGGCGTCAATGCGTTTCAATTAGAGTTGGATGGTTTTGCAAAAGGAATTTATCTTGTTGATATACAATCCGGTGAAAACAAAATAGCCTCGAAAAAAATAACACGAAATTAAAATATCAATGTTTTGATTGAAAGGGCTGTCTCTACTGAGCAGTCCTTTTTTTTTATTTTTTCTTGTTTTTAAACCAATTGTTATTTATATTTGTTCTAAAT
>CAYLTH010000011.1:40001-41262 GCA_964386485.1 uncultured Bacteroidales bacterium
TTTTTTTTATTTTTTCTTGTTTTTAAACCAATTGTTATTTATATTTGTTCTAAATAAGGAAATAATTAATTAAAAAACAGCACGATGAAAAGATTTACAGTATACCAATCAGGATTAATTTTACTCTTTGCGGTGGTTTTTTCATGCCCCGTCTTCAGTGTGAAACACATCATTTTACAGCAGGGACTTACCTTTAATCCCTCCAATCTGCAAAATGTAACGGTAGGTGATACCGTTCGGTGGGTATATGGAGGAGGCGTTCATACGACAACATCCTCGGTTATTCCGGGAGAAGCAGCCCCCTGGAATGCAATGCTCACAAGTTCAAATACCTTCTTCGAATATGTGCCGCAGGTTACTGGTTCCTATGCCTACGTCTGCACACCCCATATTTCTCTGGGGATGGTAGGTAGCTTTCAGGTTATTGCAGGAGGTCATACCCTGTCAGGTTTTTTAAAATACACCAATGCAACCACCAGTGGCATGGCCAACAGTACCGTTATGCTGATGAGTGCCGGCGGATCTGTGATAAGTTCTGTGAGTACAGGCAGCGACGGATCCTTTAGTTTTTCCGGCTTAGCAGACGGGCAATATCTTTTGGGTGCTACTACAGCAAAACCATGGGGTGGGGTGAATGCTTCCGATGCCCTGGCTGCACTCAAGCACTTTGTAAATATGGCTCCTTTAACCGGATTTAAACTCAAAGCTGCAGACGTGGATAACAGCACATTTATTAATTCTGTTGATGCATTAACCATTTCAAAGCGTTATGTGAATCTGATAACCTCATTTCCTGCAGGAAACTGGCATATCCCCAATGTTTCGGTTTTAATCAGTGGCAGCAATACTACTCAAAACCTTTCAGCCATTTGTTTCGGTGATACGGATGGATCGTATACTCCATAAATAATCCGTACTTTTGGTGCAGAAATTAAAGCTGAATGATACAAATCCCGCTGCGCCAGGAAACGGCTGTTATTGTTGGAATTATTACCCCCAAACAGGATGAAGTAAGTGTTAAGGAATACCTTGACGAACTTTCCTTTTTACTGGATACAGCCGGAGGAATCGTCAAAAAACGCTTTGTCCAGCGGCTTGATATGCCCGATTCCCGCACCTGTGTAGGGAGTGGTAAAATTCAGGAAATCGCTCAGTTTGTCGAAGAACACGAAATCGATCTGGTTGTATTTGATGAAGAATTAAGCCCTTCCCAAATCCGCAATATAGAACGACTGGTCAAAGCCCGCATCCTCGATCGCAA
>CAYLTH010000011.1:41362-43744 GCA_964386485.1 uncultured Bacteroidales bacterium
AGAATGGTGCGCCTGGCGCTGGTCGGATATACCAATGTCGGGAAATCCACGATCATGAACATGCTCAGCAAATCCGAAGTTTTTGCCGAAGACAAACTGTTTGCCACCCTCGATACAACAGTCCGGAAAGTAGTAATCGGCAATCTCCCCTTCCTCTTGTCGGATACCGTAGGATTCATCCGCAAACTGCCCCATACCTTAATCGAATCCTTTAAATCAACCCTCGACGAAGTGAGAGAATCCGATTTACTCCTCCATGTAGTCGATATTTCGCATCCGGGTTTTGAAGACCAGATGAAAATCGTACATCAAACACTGGCCGAAATTGGTGCCGGACATAAGCCTGTGATCATCGTTTTTAATAAAATTGATGCCTATTCTTTTACTGAAAAAGACGAAGATGACCTGACACCGGCCACTAAGGAAAATCTTTCGCTTGCTGATTTAATGAATACCTGGATGGCGAAGGAAAATATGCCATCAATCTTCATTTCCGCGAAACAAAAATCCAATGTCACCGAATTCCGGGATCTGATTTATGAGGAAGCGAAAATGATTCACATTACCCGATATCCTTACGATACCTTCCTGTTTTAACACCCAATAACCTTCCCATGAAATTCAGCCGCCTTCATCTGCTTCTGCTTTCGTTGCTGTCGGGATTGCTGTTCAGCATTTCCTGGCCGGCTTTTGGTTTTCCGGCCTTTATTTTCCTTGCTTTTGTACCCTTGTTCTTTCTGGAAGATGCACTCACCCCAAACGGGACAAGACGTAAACCCTGGCAAATATTTTTTCTGATTCTGCCGGGATTTTTTCTCTGGAACCTCCTGACTACCTGGTGGATCTGGAATGCAACCGCCTTCGGAGCTATTATGGCAGTGGTGTTCAATACCCTGTTTATGTCGGTGGTATATATGTTTTATTACCGCACCCGGATAGCACTCTTTGGACCGGGGAAAGGCCATATTCTCCTCCTCTTTTTCTGGATTTCCTGGGAGTATTTTCACATGCAATGGGATCTCACCTGGTCGTGGCTCAACATTGGCAACGTATTTGCCTCCTACCCTTCCTGGATTCAATGGTATGAATACACCGGAATTTTCGGCGGAGCCATCTGGATTATACTGATCAATATCCTGATTTATGAACTGATTTTACAATTCATAAAAAAAGCTGCAGCTACACAGCTTCTTGTGAAAATAATCCTGATAACCGCGCTTGTTGCGATTCCCTTAGCCTTGTCTGTTTACCGTTACCATACTTTTGAAGAACCCACGAAAACCATACAGGCTGTAGTCGTACAGCCCAATATTGATCCCTATAACGAGCAATACGATCTGAGTCCGGAAAATGTTATGGATCGTATTTTCCGGCTGGCAGATGTTAAAATGAGCGACAGCACGCAATTGCTGGTTTGCCCCGAATCGGCCATTCAGGAAGATGTCTGGGAAAATCATGTTGAATTTAGTCCGAGTTTCCAGTACATCCAGCAATATCTCCGGCAGTATCCGGCAGCTTCAGTGGTGATCGGCGCATCCACCTTTTACCGGTTTGAGGATAAGGACAGCATCCCTTATTCAGCACGCTATCAGCGCAGTCAGCAGTTTTGGTATGATGCCTACAATACTGCTATTTTTACCAATAATACCGGCAACTATTATACCTACCACAAATCGAAACTGGTCGTCGGCGTCGAGAAAATGCCCTTCCCGAAATACCTGGGTTTCCTCAAAAACTTTGCGCTGGATCTGGGCGGCACCATCGGTACCCTCGGAATCAGTGCCGAACGCTCGGCCTATCCGCTTTTGGCTGATTCTGGCAAACTGGCCACCGTTATCTGTTATGAATCCGTTTATGGCGAATTTGTATCCGGCTTTGTCAAAAACGGCGCACAGCTGCTGTGCATAATTACCAACGACGGCTGGTGGAAAGAAACCCCCGGACATCGTCAACACCTCCGATTTGCCACCTTGCGGGCCATCGAAACACGCAGAAGCATTATCCGCTCTGCCAATACCGGGATCTCCTGTTTTGTAAACCCCAGAGGCGATATCCTGCAGGCAACGCCCTATTGGAAAAGAGCAGTTATTAAAGGCAATGTAAGCCTTAGTACCACGCAGACTGTTTATGTAAAATTGGGAGATTTTATCGCCAGACTTGCCCTTTACGCCCTGGCTGTTATCGTGATCCTAAGCCTGTTACAACGCTTTTTGCGCAAGGGAAAAAAAGCTGGTCAGGAGGACCATTCATCCTTGTCCTGACATTTTTAACAGACCATGATAAAAAAGCTGATTTACGGTCTGATCATCACTTTATGCAAAGAATCATTCTAAATAACACATTTTATTATAAATAATTCGAAAAACAGGGGGATATTTTTGA
>CAYLTH010000012.1:0-43634 GCA_964386485.1 uncultured Bacteroidales bacterium
AGGAGAAGGGCTGGGGATGAGGTGAACACGCTATGTCAAAAGGAGAAGGGCTGGGGATGAGGTGAAACCAGCAACCAATTACCAATAATAAAAAAGCCGCCCCGGTTTCCCGGGGCGGCTTTTTAAGTTCGGTAAGAAAAACCTACCTGGCCATAATCATTCTTTCGGTTTTCACGAAGTCTTTGCTGGCACCACTTACTTCAATTTTGTAAGTATAGATACCAGGTACTAAGTTAGCACCGTCGAATTCAACTTTGTAAGTTCCGGCATTCTGTTCAACGTTGTTCACGAGAACACTTACCTTTTCACCTAAGAGGTTGAATACGGTTAAGCTGACAACACCATTTTCAGGAAGATTGTAAGAGATTTCAGTTACACTTCTGAATGGATTCGGGAAATTAGAGATGCTGTATTCATTAGCAGCAACAACCAGTTTCGGGTAAGTCAGGTTAACATTCTGAATAGTAGTAGCATTTACGTCAGCGATATCACTAATTCCATCAAGGCTCAGTGCAAGTTCGCCAGCGCTCATACCGCTGATATTCTTTGATTTCAGGCTCAGAGTGAGGAGAGCTTCCTTATCACTGAGGATCATTCCTTTGGTATTGTACCAGCTAATTCTGAGTTCGCCGTCAACAGCAGTGAACAATACATTGTTGCTGCTTGAATTGTTAACTACAACTCCTTCAACATCAACAAGAGCTTCAGGATAGAATACTACCAGAGAGATAGCACCTACTTTAAGGTCAGCGTTAACATTGATTGGTAATTCAAAGGATTCGTATGATCTGATGGCTTTTACACCAGCAGTGTTGAGATTTACAGTAGCAGGATTCTTAACAAACGGCGGAGTATATGTTCCATTTACATCACCGAAGCAAAGACCTTCGAAGTTTACAGTTACATTACCGCTTACAACATTGGCAGCACTGGTTGGGAATGCCCAATCACCAGCCGGGAATGAAGTAATCTGGTTAACGAAACGTTTTGCAATCAACAGAGCATCGATTGAGTTAACTGCACCATCAGCATTTACATTGGCTGCAAGTAAACGGATACCGCTTAATGGAGTAATGTTTGCAAAATGTTTCAGAACAACCAAAGCGTCAGCTGAGTTAACACCACCCCATGGTTTGGTGCTGCTGGCAGTCAGAGTATAAGCACCAGGAGCTAAACCATTGAATTCATAACCACCGTTAGCATCGGTAACATCTGTTCCAATAACAGCTGAACCTAAATGTAATGTTACAACAACATTATTCAGAGCAGTTGATGCAGCATTATCATAGTTAACGTTACCAGAGATAGCGTATTGAGCACATACAGATACAGTGATGGATTGAGTAGCAGAAGCTGTACAACCATTACCATCTGTGTAGGTATAAGTAATTGCGAATGTTCCAACAGTACTTGGAGTAAATACACCATTGTTTACAAACTGACCACTATAATAACCACCTGCAGGAATACCACCGCTGAGTACAACAGGGCTTGCATTCTGGCAAACACCTGCAAACTGAGCAAGGCTAACATTTGGCATAGCGTTTACAGTAACAGTTGTTGAAGCAGAACCGTCACAACCATTCTGATCAGCATACATGTATTCTACTGAATAAGTACCGGCACCATAAGCTGCAGGATCAAAATCAGTTGCAACAGCACCATTTACATAATAGGTACCACCCATTGGGTAACCACCACTCAGTACAAAGGCTGGAGCATCAAAACATACAGCAGCAATCGGAGCAATTGATACCATCGGAGCAGCATATACAGTAATCATCTGGTCAGCAGTATTTGAACAACCATTCTGATCGGTATAAGTATAGGTAACCATGAAGGTTCCAACACCCATTACACTTGGATCAAAAACTGGAGAATCAAATCCGTTTACAGAATAAACACCACCGGCAGGATAACCGCCACTGAGTGCAAATGCTGCAGAACCTTCACATACATTTGCGAAAGGAGCCAGGGTAACTGTTGGCAATGGAAGTACATTGATAACAGCTGCACCATTCATCATGAATTCGCAGGTTGTGATACTTAATGACTGAATAGTATACGTACCTGCTGCACTGAAGCTGCCAAAACTAATTGGGCTTCCGTTACCAACAACAACGATACCACTTGCATTACCATCAACAAAGAGTTCATAGTATACACCAGCTTCTGAACCGTCAAGACCTACTTCAACACCAGCACCAAACTGACAAGTGTTACCACCACCAGTTACTGTGTAGAGACCAGGAGCAGGATTAACAACAACAGTAGCATCAATTGAACCAGGATTGAAACAATACAGGTCAGTAAGGTTACTGAAAGTATAAGTATGCGTTGATGAAGGAGCTACAACATACTGGTAGGTAGTAGAATTCAGATTCATAACCTGAGTCAGGTTTACACCATCATAAATAGTGAAGGAGAATGGAGCGATACCAGTAATGTCAACATCAATGGTAGCAGCCTGTCCTGTACAAACAACAGCAGGATTAACAGTTACAGTAAATTCAGGCCATTCACGGGTAATAACAGTAACACTGCCATTCATACGTGAAGAACAACCTGTTGATAAGTAACTGGCTTCAACCCAGTAGTAACCACTGTCAGCAACAGTCCAGATAAGAGGATTACCGGTTCCGGCAACAACACCCTGTACAAGCTGAGGAATCGTAGTTCCCTGATAGTATTTGAATAATTGATAGTTAACTCCAACTTCTGAGCAAATCAGGAAGAGGTCAACAAAACAACCTGTACAGCAGTTAGGATTCGGACTGTAGAACTCACAAGGAGTCGGAGCAGGAAGAACAGTAACATACTGTGAGTAAGTATTAGCACATAAACCATTGCTGTAAGTATAACTTACAAGGTATGGTCCGCCAACACCGGCAAGAGCAGGATTGAATGTATTTCCAACAATACCAGGACCACTAAATGTGCCACCAGCCATGTTCGGAGTTAAGGTTACAATAGGATCATTTACACAATAGGTAGTAGCTAAACCAGTGAAATAAACCACAGGAACAGCACCAACACCAGTTGTATGACTAACACTTGCAGAGCAACCATTAGCATCTGTGTAAGAATAAGTAATAGTGAAAGGTCCGCCAACACCGGCTAAGCCTGGGTTGAAATAAGCAGTACCATTACCATTATTGATGATTCCCTGACCAATGAAGTAACCAAGCGGAGCATAGTTACCGGTTAAGAGTACAGGTTGTGCATCAACACAATATTCCTGACCAAGACCGTAGAATTCTGGCTGTGGAAGCGGATTTACAGTAATTGAACTGTAAGCGAAACCAACACAACCGATTCCATTGGTATAGGTATAAGTAATGGTATGTGTTCCAACTCCGGCAACTGCAGGATAGAACATGCCAGCAACAATACCTGTTCCGGTATATACTCCACCAGCTGGTAAACCACCATAGAGAGCAAATGGTTGCATGTCAATACATACAGCAGGATATTGAGGAACAGTTACACCAGGTAATTGAGTTACACTAACAACAGCATTTCCAGGATTCTGATTGTTGTAGCAACCGTAGAAATCACTAACCCAAGCTAATGAGTAAACAGTGGTAACGATTGGTTTAACATAGAAAGTGTAAGTACTGGTTGGGATATTGTAATAAGTAGTGGTTGATGAACCATTGCTTAAACCAAAGCTAAACGGAGCAGTTCCCTGTGTAAAGTTAACAGTAACCAATGCACTGTCACCGGCACAGATTGTGCTGTTGCCACTAATGGTACCAGCAGCAGTCGGGTAGATAACTACCTGAGCACTTCCAAGCATCCATGACCAGCAACCGCTCTGCATATTGGTAGCTTTAATAGTATAAGTACCACTTACAGTAGAATAATCGAAGCAGAATGGCTGACCATTACCATATTTAATAATGCCACTGGCAACACCATTGATGTAGATTTCGTAAGCTACACCATACTGTGAACCATCAAGACATACAAATACGTGGGTACAACCAAGACAGCAGGCACCACCACCAGTTACATTGAATTCAGTTGGTAACGGAGTGATAACAACAACAGCTGTTCCATTCATAGTGCGATTACACAAAGTAGAAAGGTCATGAGCAACAACGGTATAAATACCAGCTGCAGTCTGATAACCAAAGCTTAATGGAGCACCTGTTCCTGCAAGGGTTGCAAGAGGAGTTACACCATTGTATAAGGTGTACTGTACACCAACACTTGAACCGCTGAGACCAACGATAACACCCTGACCACCGGCGCAGTATGAACCACCACCTGTTACAAGATAAGCATTTGGTGAATTAACAACAACAACAGCAGTACCACTACCAGCATTCTGGCAATTAGCATCTGTCACAGTTGTTAAAGTATATGTACGTGTGCTAACAGGAGTCACGATTGAATCCCATGAATTCAGGTTAGTATGGTGAACAACACTTGTGAAACCATCATTGATAATGAAAGTCCATGGAGCTGTTCCGGTAAGAGCAACATGCAATGTAGCACTCTGACCATAACATACAGTACCACCACCACTTAATAAAGCAGTTGGTAAAGGATCAACTACAACAGTAGCTGAACCACTCATAGTACGTGTACAGGAAGTCTGAGGATTGAAAGCAAGAACTGTGTAAACACCAGCGGTAGTAACATTACAGAAACTAACAGGTGAACCGTTTCCAACAATGCTCTGACCTGTAAAGATATTGTTCAGTAAGAGTTTGTACTCAATACCAGCCTGTGAACCATAGAGGTATACACAAACACCTGAACCACCGGCACAATAATGTCCACCACCGAATACGAGGTAATCATTTGTTCCCGGATCAGGAATAACAACAGCTTCTCCAAGCATATTGCTTGTACAACCAGTTGCAGTGTAAGTACCAACAACAGTATATGTACCGGCAGCCTGAGGACCAAATGTAATTGGTAAACCAGTTCCGGCAACAGCAGTACCAACAGCACCGTTCATGTCATATAACTGATAGCTTACACCAAGTTGTGAAGCATTCAGTCCAACATAAACACCAATTCCGTTGCAATAGTAACCACCACCGGTAACAGTGTAACGGATCGGGTTCGGGTTAACAACAACAGTTGCACTGTTACCAACATTGTAACAAACTGCGTCAGTTACAAGGGTAATGGTATAGGTAGTAGTAACAGTTGGGTTAACAACGTAAGTATAGTCATAAGAAGTAACACCAACAACACCGCTATTTACAAATACAGTATTTGTGGTAGTACCATTAAAGATTTGAAGTGTCCAGTATGAATCACCAGTCAAATGAATGTTGATTTCACCAGCCTGACCAAGACAAACTACATCACCAGTCATAATGGCTGTTGGAGGAGCTTGTTCGATTACAGTAGCAGAACCATACATCATTGTCCAGCAACCTGTGGCAACGAATGTTGCACGAACGGTATACAGACCAGGAATTTCAACACCACCGAAGTTAATCGGGCTGCCTGTACCAGCTACGATAATACCTGTAGCAACACCGTCGCGATACAGTTCGTAGTTAACACCAAGTTGAGTATTGCAATCTACATTGATAGTCGGAGGAATACAACCGAAGCAGTATACACCACCACCAGTAATCTGACAAACTTCAGGAAGCGGATTAACCACAACAGTAGTAGTTGCTGTATTTGAACACTGGTGCTCATCAACAACAGTTACTGTGTATACACCACCATTAGCAGCAACAGCAGAAGAAATAGAAACTGAAGAACCAAAAGCTGAGAATCCGTTAGGACCAGTCCAGCTGTAATTCAGAATACCATAACCTGTTGCAGAAGCACTAAGATTAATTGCATTACCGACACAAACTGGTGAATTTGATGTAGCTGTTACAACTGGTAATGCCCAAACGATAAGTTCAGCAGTAGCAGGAACAGAAACACAACCATTAGCATCAGTAGCAATTACTGTATATGTACCACCCATTGCAGCGGTAGCACTGGTGAAACTAACTGAAGCACCTGTTGCAGTGAAACCGGCAGGACCTGACCATGCATATGAAACTGGAGCTGCACCTGTAGCGTAAGCCTGAAGTGTCAGATAACCACCAATACATGAAGAAGAACCGTAAGCAGTTACAACTGGTAAAGGATTAACAACAACAGTAGTCTGAGCAGTATTCATACAACCATTTCCGTCAATAACCTGAACAGTATAAACACCGGCTACAGTAGTAGTAGCAGTTGCGCCTGTTGCACTATAAGCGGAAGGACCAGTCCAGGTATAGGTAAATGGACCAGTTCCTGTTGCATTAGCAGTCAGGGTAACAGTTCCACCAATACAAACAGGTGAATTATTGCTTGCTGTAACAACTGGTAAAGGCCAGATTGTAGCTGTTGCACTACCAGTTCCGGTATTGGTACAACCATTGGCATCAGTTACACTAACAATAGTGTAAGTAGTTGTTGTGGTCGGACATACAGAATAAGTATAGTTTGCAGTAGGAGCAGTAACAGTGAAGTTTGTAATACCATTGCTGACAACGATGCTATAAGGAGCTTTGCCTGTCATCTGGAAGTTGATATTTACACAACCCTGAACACAAACAGAACCACCACCACCGATTACAGCAGTTGGTAAAGGATCAATAATAATTGGAATACAACCGATCATATTATTACCGCAACCAGTATTCGGGTTGAGAGCAACAACACTATAGTATCCAGGAATAGTCATCATACCAAATGATAATGGTGAACCTGTACCATTGATTGTAGCAACGATCGAATCAGCCTGGCAGCAGCAAGCGTTCAGTAATAAGGTATACTGTACACCAATCTGTGATCCGCTTAAACGAATTTCTTTACCGTTTCCACCAACACAGTAGTGTCCACCACCCTGTACATAGAACCATAATGGTAAAGGATTAATTGATACATGAGGATTACCATCCATCCAGGTTGAACAACCAAACTGGTTGGTACCAAGAACAGTATAGTTTCCACTTACAGGCTGAGGACCAAAAGTAATCGGACCACCAGTACCGGCAGCAATACCATCCGGAGCAGGAATAGCTATACCATTAAGGAATAACTGATAAGTAGTATTCATTTCTGAATCGGTTAAAGCAACTTCAACACCACTACCGGCGCAAGCTGAATTACCATTCGGAAGAATAACATTGTATACAAGAGGATTTGGCCATACAACAACCTCAACAGTTGTAGTACTTACGCAACCGGTAACAAGACTTGTCACAGTTAATGCATAGGTACCGGCATTGCCAACCTGAGCATTGTAAATAACAGGATTCTGTTCATTCGAAGTAAATCCGAGAGGACCACTCCAGCTGTAGCTTACACCTTCCTGATGTGAAGCAGAAGCAAATAAGGAAACTGTACCATTTGCACAAACACCGGCAGGTGATTGATAAGCAGAAGCAATAACCGGAGGAACAACAACACAAACTTCACCATCGATAAAGTTGGTTGTAAGAACTTCTCCGCTGATTTTGCTTAATTCGCAAGCGCCCTGAGTACTCAGATCAAAACTGATATCGCGACATCCGCTGGCAGTAGAGCCATTGAAACGCAATTGAATGAAATCAAAAGTACCATGGTTCGTGTTAATCGGATTTGTTACATCGAAGTAAGAAATACCAATACGGTTACCAGTAGCAAATACACTTAACTGGAACTGATTTAACTGCGGGTTAAGGTTGGTATAACCAACATAACTGAAGTTAGTATTATCATAAGACACAGTCAATGAAATAGCATTGATAGAATCAGCATTGGTAAAGTAGATCGGAACAAGAATATTATTGCTCTGACATGAAGTTACATTACCGGCATAAACACTGATAATAGGATCAATATAAAGGATACCGGCATCTGAATAAACAGTTCCACAATTTCCACTAACGCGTAAACGATACTGGTAACGGGTCATGCTGTAATCAGCAGTACTGATATAAAGAGTATTAGTCTGAGTACCAGTATAAATACCACCATCAGCAAGCGGATTCCATGAACCACCATTGTCTTGTGATTCAAACCATGAATAAGAAATACCTGAACCAGCACCTAAACCAGTGAAGGTCGCACTTTGTCCTTCATCAATATACTGATGAGCAGGATTCTGTGCAATACTTGGTACAGTATAGTAACTCAGGGTTGCAGAACCATTCATTACATTCCAGCAATAATGAGGATCATTTTGTGTAGTAGCTACAACGGTATAAACACCGGCAGCAAATGAAGTGCTTACCCAGGTCAGTGAAGGACCATTCAGATAAGTACGGGTCTGACCGGTTGGAACGCCATTGTGATATAATTCATAAACAATGTTCGGACCAGAAGCATTCTGACGAATGGTAACGCTGGTACCCGGACATACAGACAGAGTTGGGCTACCGCCATTGAATGAAACAAAGAATTTAAACGGTAAAGTAAGAACATCAATCTGAGCACTACCATTCATATTAATGAAACAACCTGTACCATCATTAACAGCAACAACAGTATAAGTTCCACCAAGTGATTGTGCAGGGAAATCGAGAGGACCATTGATACCAGGAGCAGTTACTCCGGTAAATGAACCATTTCTGTAAAGATGATATGTAACACCGAAGTTACTGTTATCAATTCCTACAACAACACCACTACCAGTCTGACCCTGACCGTTTGAGCAGTATGAACCACCACCGGTAACAGTATAAACAAGTGGTAAAGGATCAATTACAACAGTAGCTGAGCCTGTCATCATCTGAGTACAGCTTGTGCCATTGTAAATAGCTTCTACAGTATAAGTACCTGTTGCAGTCTGAGCACCGAAATCAATTGGGAAGCCAGTTCCAGGATATTGAATACCGGTAAAGAGACCGTTGATAATTAAACGATAGGTAACACCACTCATATAAGGCTGTGAACCACTCAGATAAATATGTACACCTGGAGCAGGAGTATATGCACAATAATGTCCACCATTGTCAACACTTACGGTAAAGACAGATGGTAATGGATTAACAGTAATGGTTGAAGTAGCAGAAGCAGTACAACCATTGCCATTTGTATAGGTATAAGTAATGGTGTGTACACCAGCACCGGCAGTTGCAGGGTTGAAAATTCCACCTGAAACACCAGTTCCACTATAAGCACCACCAGCAGGTAAACCACCACTTAATGCAAATGCTGCATCACTGATACAAGCCTCGGCATTAGCGAATGTTGTAACAACCGGTAAAGCATTAACAGTTACACTTTGTGTAGCAGTATATTCACAACCATATTGGTTAACAAAAGAATAGGTAATGTCATAAGTACCAACAACACTTGGGGTAAAGGTAGCAAGACCATTTCCAAGATCAGTAATACCATTTCCACTGAATGTACCATTAACCGGAGTTCCGATAACAGTCACACTTGGGCCATTCTGGCAGAATACAGTCTGAGGTATCGTAATATCCATTGCAGTTGCAGGATTAACAACTACCTGTACAATACTGATAGCAGCACCACAATTACTTGTAACGCGAACTTCATAACTTGTTGTAACAGCTGGGCTGACAATTACACTTGGGTAAGCACTAACTCCGGTAATAGCAGCACCACCGGCGATAAACCACTGGTATGAACCACCACCTGAGGCAGTAAGCATAGTTGAAGAACCTTCACAGATAGTATCATTTTCACCAGCATGAGCAACAGGAGTATTTACAGTTGTAATAACAACACTTGATGTTGCTGAACAACCATAAGAATCAGTTACTGTAACGGTAAATGTTGTATTTGCATTTGATTGAGGAACTACACTTGGATTCTGTGTTCCAGGGATAGAAGCAGGAGAAACAACAGCCGGTGAAGCTGCCCATACGAAGTTGTAACCAGGAGTTCCACCACTAACATTTGCGAAAAGGTTAGCAGTTGATCCATTACAAATGTTGTATGTAGTTCCAAGACTTACTGTCGGAGGAGTATTTACATTAACAGTATAGCTGCCAATTCTGTAGCAACCACTGATATTATCAGTAATTGTTACATTATAAGTAGTTGTAGCAAGAGGGGTGGCAATCGGCTGACGTACATTGGTTGCACTCAATCCGGCTGCAGGAGCCCATACATAGCTATATGAACCACTACCAATAACAGGAACCTGTAAAGGAAGCGTTAATGAACCACCAGGACAAATACCACCTGAAGTTCCACCAATAAAGGTTACATCTGGTGATGGTCTCAGCATAACACTGATTTGAGCATAACCTTCACAACCATTGTTATCGGTTACGGTTACATTATAAGTGGTAGGTACACTTGGTAAAGCAACAGGAGCAGCAGGATTGGTCAAATCAAGACCAGTTGTCGGGCTCCAGGTATAAGAAACAACACTGCTTCCTGAACCCTGAACAACAGCTGTTGAAAGCGTTACAGGTACACCGTCACATTGATTAATTGATGGAACACCACCATTAATTGTAACAGCAGGAGGATTGTTAACTGTAATCCATACACTTTCAGTTGCAGTACAACCGGTAGGATCTGTTACAGTAAGATAAATATATTTTGACACAGTCGGATTAGCTAAAACTGAACCATAACCGTTTGGTGAAAGGTCTGCTAATGGTGCCCAATTGAATGTATATGGACCAGTAGAAATCTGAGGATTGGTAACAACTGCATCAATAACAGTAGTTCCGTTCAGACAGATCTGGTTAAACTCAGGATACATATCAACATTGAGATAATCAACACCAATGGTAACAAAACCAGTCATGTCAGTAACACAATTGGTTGGTGTGGCATCAGCAGTAGCAACAACAGTATAAACACCTTCCAAAGTCTGATTCGGAACAAACCAGAAGTCTGAACCCCAACCCGGGAATGTTAAACCTGTAGAAACACCATCTCTGAATAATTCATAGGTAACACCAATTTCTGAGCCATTGAGACCAACAGCAATACCACCGGTATTGTCGCAGTAACGTCCGTCAGGATCATTCATAACCACGTTGAAAGCAAGTGGATTCGGGTTAACAAAGATTGTCCAGTTTAAGTTGATAATATCATCTTCGCAACCAGTACCATCCATAACACCTGTTATAGCATAAGAAGTGGTATCAGTCGGGCTGAATGAAATAGCAAAAGGACTTGCAGTAGCAACCCATGGAGTCTGAGGAATACCATCGATATTCCAGTCAATTGTCCATGGACCTGTACCAACTAATTCAAGATTGTAATTAACAGTTTCGCCTTCGCAAATCCATGCATCATTAACGTAACCGGTAATTACAGGAAGTGGTAATACTTCAATGGTAGTAGAAGCAGCACTGGTACAACCATTAAGATCAGTATAGGTATAAGTAATGGTATGAACACCAACACCTGCAACCATAGGATCAAAAGTGGTTGCACTCACACCGGGTCCGCTGTAAACACCACCAAGTGGTAAACCACCTGTCAGCATTACGTAACCACCATTGTAACAAACATCAGCAAAAGGATCAATAGTTACAACAGGTAAAGCCCAAACACTTAAAGTAGCAGTTACTTCATTGGCACAACCAAAAGCATCAACTACACTGTAAGTAATTGTATGATCACCAACACCGGCATCAGCAGGAGTAAATACACCGGCAACAACGCCAGGACCACTGTAAGTTCCGCCAAGTGGGTTTGAACCACCGGTAAGCGTAACAGCAGCATGATCAATGCAATAACCAGCCGGAGTGAAAGCAAGGAATGGGTTCGGACGAGGTCTTACAGTGATACTGCGTGAAGCAGTACTTGGACAACCATTCGGAGCAACATAAGTATAGGTAATAATGTGAAGACCGTTTCCGGCTGCACCAGGATCAAAAACACCACCGGCAACACCAGGACCGCTATAAGTACCACCAAGTGGTAAACCACCTGTTAAGGTAAACGGAGCATCATAAACACAATAAATTGCAGGAACAAAAGGAGCCAGTGTAACAACCGGACGTGGGAGAATATTAACAATTGCAAAATCTGAAGCTGAACCACAACTTGAACTTACGGTGCAGGTATATTTAACACCACTAATAGTTGGAGTAAAAATTGGATTTGCAATATTAGGATTAGAAATAGTTCCACTCTGACTTAGCGGGAAAGCAGTCCAGAAATAAACTGTACCACCGGTAGCAGTTAACTGAATACCATCACCGGCACAAACGTTTCCACCATTTGGATGAATATCCACAACGGTATAACCTGAAACAGTTGTAATGGTAACATTATCAATGTCAACAAAACCTAAAGCATCCGTTACAGTTACCGTATAAGTAGTGGTAACAGTTGGTGTAGCAACCGGATTGTAGATACCATCAGCACTTAAAGTACTTTCGTTATTCCAGTCGAAAATATAAGGAGCAACACCACCGGTTACATGAGCATAAATCTGTGTGAAAGATGTATCACATACAGTTGCATCATAATTGGCAGCAACGCTTAACTCAGGATAAACAAAAACAGTAGCTGTTGCATAAGTAGTATCAGCAGCTTTTCCAAGTTTACTGTCCCAAATTTTGGCAGTATAGGTTGTTGTTTCGGTTGGTGTAGCAATCGGAGTCTGGCATGTCGGGCAGGATAAGCCGGCAGCAGGAGTCCATTCTACAAAATATGGAGGAAGACCACCTTTAATAAAGAGATTCAGTGGCGCACCAACTGTACCTTCAATATTAACATCCGGACATGATCCGAATAAAGCAGCACTTTCGTAAATTTTTACGTTATCAAATGCAAAACCTTCCATGTTTACAAAGGCATCAGCAACAAAATAAACACGCAGTTTAACACTGGCCTGACCGGCAAGACCGCTTAACTGATGAATAGCAGTAATATAACCACTACCAGGTGACTGACCACCCCAAACCGGAGTTCCGAGATAGCTTGTATCGTTGTACCAGTTGGTAGCATCGTATAAATTACCTAACATAAACCAGTTAGCACCATTATCAATTGAATAACCTACAACAGCACCATCCCAGGTAAGCTCGGTCTGATATTTGATATCAAACTGAACCAAAGGATTGGTTGTGAGTGTAAGGTCAAAACAAGGACTTTCAACCCAGCTGATCTGATTAGCTGTATAATCGCCTGTTGTTTTGGTAACCCATGAATTCGGTGTGGAAGCAGCTGCATTCAGATGAACTTTTGCAGGAGTTCCCAATACCCAGTCACTGTTCATACCATCAGCCATCCAGTATGCAGTTGCACCGTCAAAGTTTTCGGTGTAAGGCAACAGTGGATCATCGCTGATAGCAATGGTTGGATAATTTTTAACCTTAATTCCGGTAATAATATCATTCGCAGGAATAACATCACCGGTTAAGGTAACTTTGGCCTGACATACAAATTCACCAAAAGCGCTGAAATCAGCAGGAGTAGTGAATGTATAGCTTAATGTCTGACCTGGGTTAATGGTTGTTGTAACCACTTCGTCAACCCAACTTGTACCATTATAATAGGATAAGGTATAGTTGTTCTGAGCCTGTAATGCTATATTGGTATAAGTAACCGTAACCGTTTCAGCATTGGTCATATTGCAGGATGAACGGTTGCTCGTCCAGCTTACCATGGCTAAATCTTTGTCGTAAGGAACGACATTTACAGTATAATCTTCCGTTTCACCCCATGTATAAGTGCCACAAGGGCTAGTAGATGAAGACTCCACAAGCACAACGCGCATGCGGGTTGGACCGGCAACTGCAGTTACAGGAACAGTAAAGGATCCTGTATTAACTATCTGAACAGGGAATCCAAAACCACCAACAAAACCGGAGTTGTAAACCTGTTCTGCAGGAAGGTCAAAGGTTCCATTCTGATTCCAGTCAATATAAACAGCAGTAGTAGTACCGTAGTTTCCACCACATGAATTTTTTGTGACAGTAACAGGATAAGTAAATGAACCAATCAGATCAGTTGATATTGAAGTAAAATCTGTATAGGTTGCACATCCTGTTCCGGAAGTGTTATTAATTGTATTCAGTTGTACACGTTCAATCAAATCATCAGCAGTAGATGTTGCATTGCTTGCACAATAAACAAATGTGGTTCCGGTGGTAAATGACCATACAGGACAACCACTGGCTTCGCCAAGAACATTCTTTGGAACAATTTTCCAATAATAAGTTGCATTGGCAGCCATAGCCGGAGGCGTAAAGGTAGTTCCGGTCTGGTTTCCTAAAAATGCAGGAGGATTTGTTGAACCAAAATAAACATCATAAGAATCAGCCAGATCATTTGCAGGCCAGCTTAAGGATCCATTGCGGGTAAACCCGGTAGCGCCTGTTGCAGGAGTAGATGTAGCAAGACAGCTAGGAATAGTATAAGCAACAACACTCAGGTCATCAAAAGAAAGACCATAGGCGATTGACGGAGCAACTCCGTTGAAACCAATATAATATACACCAGGGCTGGTTACGGTTAACAAACCGGAAAGTTTGCTATACGCATTCCATTGTGGAATACTTCCTGAAGGAATTGTAACCTGAGCAATAGAACTGCCGGCAGTCATTGCAGCCGGGGTAGCGGCAGCACCTGCTCTGAGTTGAACATTCGACCAGGCATAAGTGGAATACTTTCTGAACTGAATGCTTACTTTATAGGAACCAACCGGTAAATCCAGTGCTGGACTGTAGAACCAGTTATCTAAACTATAGCCGGTTCCGGTGGTAGCATAAAAACCACCATGTTTGGTTCCGCTGTATGGACCATAGTTCCAGGAAGAATATCCGGAAACATAAGTACGGCATGAACCCGTTGTTGATGGAGTCTGAGAAAAGGAGAAACAACCTAACTGCATGTCTGCGTTAAGGCTTTCAAAATTTTCGAGATAAGGTACTGTAAAAGTAGCCGGGCAGAAAGTTTTTGCATTGGCAGTGGCTCCACCGTCATAGGTTGAACCATCAAAATGCCATGCCTTATAATAATAAGTGGTGTTCGGAAGTAAACCGGTATGGTTTACAGGAACAGTATTGCCATAATAAATGACGGTACCACCCCCGATAACAGAACCCAAAGTCGGGGTTCCTGAAGGAGCAGTGAAAATACCTGTCTGATTAAAAACAACCACAACCTGATTGGCAGTGGTAGTCCAGTTCAAATTAATCTGATTCGTACTGATCGGGGTAGCAACAAAGTTCGTTGGAACGGGAGGAACATAACTAAATGTCAGACCAGATGCTGGTAATACAGTTGAAGAAATTGTGCAAGTTGCACTATTAGTACCACCAGCAGTAGTAGCCAGCCAGTTTGTCGAAGTTGTTCTGTTATTGTAATCTGCATTGGTAGCACCTCTTAATCCTACCTGACATGTAACTGAGGTAGCAGTAGAAAAAGTACCATATACCAGTTCTATTTTATTGGTAGTTTCATAAAGTTTAATCTGGAAATTATAGGATTGTCCGCTTCCGGCATAGTTCCGGAAATCTTTCCATTGGATAGTAGTAACCTGATTGGGCGAAGTACCAGTGGTTTCTACCCGGATCGTTGCACCAGTATTACCCTGTAAGTCACGGGCAAGGGCTGCAACTACACCACCAGCGGCAGTTGAGCTGCTGATCGGAGTATAACTCATAGAGAAATTATACCCGAACATAATGTAGCCGTTCGCCGAAAGGCTGAACTGGGTGTAATTGGTCCCGTTGTAATTAAACGTGAATCCAATGTTCTGCGCACTGTAAACATCATCGTCTACCGTCCCCGAAGCCACCTGAGTACCACCGGTAATTTCGGTGTATGTCCCCGATGTCTGTGAGAACAGCATTGGATTTACAGCTGCATAAGAATTTCCGGCAATCAGCAAGACAGCCAGAATCAAAAGCGTAATTACTTTTTTCATACAGTTAAAATTTAAGTTAATTATTGATTGATTATTTTCTTTTCGATTAGGGGGGGGATCATCCTTAGCAGTTCGTAACTCTGTGATTGTTTTCGTTGTAAACAACTTTGTTTTCATAAGCAAACCCTTAATTGTTGTGTGTTTTGTTTAAAATAGAGGACGTATATTGGATTTTAACCTGCAAAATAATAACATTAAACTTGAATTTACAACAAAAACTTAAAAAAATTGCTGCTTCCCTCTCGTGTTACCTGCCGGGTGCAATTTTTTAAAATTTCTGCGAATTATCAACTAATTTCCTGATTGTCAATATTTTAATAAAAATGTCTTAATCTGTTCTGTTGTTTTTATATTTTTATTTATTTATATTTCTTTTTCTATTGCCTTGTTTACCAAGCATTTCCGACCTTTTTCCGTCGCATTGGGCTAAAAACACCCGCTTCCCTGCATTCAATCCCTCAAAACCTTACTAAACACACGCATTATACTCTTTTTTCATTGAAAGGTTTCAGTCAACAGCCTCAAAATCAATTTCTCCTGTAAACCTGTCAAAGGTAGTCAATTTCAGTCAAAAGTAAAGAGATTTTTTCTTCCAAACATCAGGCATTTGTTAATTTTCGTTAAAAACAACCGAAGCCCGGTCAACCCTGCATTTTTATCTTCTTTCCTTTTTCATGCCAATCTTTCCGGCTGTTAAATTAATACAATTTATGCCTGAGCAAGGTCACTTTCCGAAAAAATATTAATAACAGGTTGTTAATAACTCGAAAGCCGTACTTTTGTATCTCTCATTTAAAACAAATTGTATGAACGATTTTCTCAAAACCCTTGAGCCACAAGCAATCTGGCGAAATTTTGCCCATCTGCTCAGTATCCCCAGACCCTCAAAAAATGAAGCTGCCGTCATCGAATTCATGAAAAATTTTGGTCTGAACCTCGGACTTAAAACAATTGTGGATGAAAATGGCAACGTAATTATACGCAAACCGGCCAGTCCTGGTATGGAAAACAGGCAGGGAGTCGTCCTTCAGGCCCACCTGGATATGGTTCCGCAAAAAAATTCGGATAAAGTCCATGATTTTGTCAAAGACCCCATCATTGCTCTTCTGGATGGCGAGTGGGTAAAAGCCGACGGAACCACGCTTGGTGCCGACAATGGTATCGGTGCTGCCGCAGCCATGGCCATACTCGAAGACAAAAACCTGATCCACGGACCCGTTGAAGCCCTTTTTACGATTGACGAAGAAACCGGTATGACCGGAGCCTTTAACCTGAAACCGGGCATACTCGAAGGAAAAATCCTCCTGAACCTGGATTCTGAAGACGAAGGGGAACTTTATGTTGGCTGTGCCGGTGGCATTGATGCCAATATTTCCTTTACTGGTCCTGAAGCTGCAGTTCCTTCCGGCTGGGGAGCCTGGAAACTCAGTGTCAAAGGTCTCAAAGGCGGACATTCCGGACTCGATATTCACATCGGACGCGGAAATGCCAATAAATTACTTTTCCGCTATCTGAAACACGCCATCCGGAAACATGGTATCCGGGTAGCATCAGTTGACGGGGGAAGCCTCCGCAATGCCATCCCGCGTGAAGCCGTTGCCATCATCGTTGCTCCGGCCGATAAAAATGAATCTCTCGCAAAATGTGTTGCTGAATATGCGGATATTTTCAAAAAAGAACTGGCTGTCAGCGAACCCACACTGCAATTCTTCATTGAACCTGCTGCTGTTCCTGCAACAACGCTTGATCCGGAAATGACCGGCCGGCTTGTAAATGCAGTATATGCCTGCCCCAATGGTGTGATTCGAATGAATGATGCTTTCCCCGGATTGGTAGAAACATCCACGAATCTGGCCATTGTACGCACCGATAAAGGCAATGCTTCTGTTCTTTGTCTGCTCCGCAGCTCTGTTGATTCTGCCAAGGATGATCTGGCTGAAATGACCGACAGTGTCTTTACCCTGGCCGGTGCTGATGTGAACATTGATGGTGGATATCCAGGCTGGAAACCCAATCCCGACAGCGCCATTCTGCAGGTAATGAAAGATACCTATCAGGCACTTTACAACAAGGTTCCGGATGTAAAGGCCATTCATGCCGGTCTTGAATGCGGAATTCTGGGAGGAGCCTACCCGTATTGGGATATGATTTCTTTCGGACCAACCATCCGCTATCCGCATAGCCCTGATGAAAAGGTAAACATCCCTTCTGTTCAGAAATTCTGGATTTACCTCCTCGAAACCCTGAAAAATATCCCGTCATAAACGAAATGAAAAAAATATTTGTAAGTCAGAAAATAATATCTATCTTTGCAGCCCTAAAAAAATGAAGCTATGACCAAGAGAACTTTTCAACCGTCCAATCGCAAAAGAAAAAATAAACACGGTTTTATGGAAAGAATGGCTGACCATAATGGTCGTCGCGTTCTGGCCGCCAGAAGGGCAAAAGGAAGAAAAAAACTGACCGTTTCAGACGAATATAAAGGAAAGTAATTTTCCCCTAAACGATTTTTTCATCAAAGAGAGGCTTGTCATTCAGTTGACAGCCTCTCTTTATTTTTTTACCTTCGCCAAAAATTCTTAATCCCGATTATGAAAAAGGAGCTCTTTACCAAAAACCTGCTGCCCCCCCTGGGCGCTATCCTGATCTTTCTGATTATTGTAATGGCATACTTCAATCCTCTCATTGAAGGCAAACGATTGCAACAGGACGATATCGCCCGCCACCGGGCCATGTCAAAAGAAGTTTTTGACTTCCGGCAGCAATACCATCAGGAACCACTCTGGACAAATTCGATGTTCAGCGGTATGCCTGCTTACCAGATTTCAACAATTTTTAAAGGGAATCTTCTCGTTTATATCGATAAAGTTCTCCAACTGGGTTTGCCAAGTCCGGCTAATTATGTATTCCTGTATGCCCTGGGCTTCTTTATTCTTTTGCTGACACTCCGGATTAATCCATGGCTTTCGGCAGCCGGTTCTGTCGGGTATGCCTTTTCATCTTACTTTTTCATTATTCTCGTTGCCGGGCACAACTCAAAAGCCCATGCTATCGGCTACTTTGCACCGGTTATTGCCGGTGTTCTGCTTGCCTACCGCGGAAAATACCTGGCCGGCGGAATCCTGACCCTGCTGTTTCTTGCACTCGAAATTTCCTGCAATCACCTCCAGATTACCTATTATCTGGCACTCACCATTTTCGTACTCCTGATTGCTCTGGCCATCCAGGCTGTTCTGGAAAAACAAATTCCACAATTCGTAAAAGCCTCTGCAACCTTGGCTATTGTTGCAATTTTAGCCATCGGACCCAGTATAGGTAATCTCTGGACTACCTACGAATACAGCAAATATACCATCCGTGGTAAGTCGGAACTAACGGCCAATCAGGAGAACAAAACTTCTGGTCTTGACAAGGATTACGCCACTCAGTGGAGCTATGGTGTCAGTGAATCTTTTACTTTGCTTATCCCAAATTTCAAAGGCGGATCCTCCCAGGAGGCTCTGTCACAGAAATCAGCTGTATATGAAGCCCTGAACAGCAATCAGGTTCCCAACTCCCGCGAAATCATCAAAGCAATGCCTACTTACTGGGGCGATCAGCCATTTACATCCGGACCTGTGTATATCGGGGCAATTTTTGTTTTCCTGTTTGTACTCGGACTTTTTATGGTGAATGGAGCCATGAAATGGGGATTGCTGGCTGCGACCATCCTCTCCTTAATGCTTGCCTGGGGACATAATTTCAACGGATTAACCAATTTGTTTCTGGAATATTTCCCGGGATACAATAAGTTCAGGGCAGTAGCCATGATTCTGGTTATTGCACAATTTACCATTCCCTTACTCGGGATCATGGCTTTATCAAAAATTGTGAATGGCGAAACAGAACAGAAAAAAGCCTGGACCAGCCTGAAATGGTCGGCCATTATTACGGCCGGACTCTGTCTGATATTTGCCCTGCTACCCGGTGCTTTCTTTGATTTCGTTGGGAAAGGTGATGAACAGATGAAAACTCAGGGTTATCCCGACTGGATTATTACAGCGCTCATTACTGACAGAGAATCCCTTTTGCGGGCAGATGCTTTCCGCTCTCTGATCTTTATCCTGCTTGCCGCAACTACTATTTGGGCAGTCCTGTTTAAAAAAATCAAAGCTGTATATGGCATCATTGCCTTCTTTGCACTTCTTGTTATTGATCTCTGGCCGATTAATCACCGCTATCTGAACAAAGACAATTATGTATCGAAGAATAAAATGGAGGTTCCTTTTCAGCCTACTTCTGCAGATGAACTGATTATGAAAGATACAGACCCTAATTTCAGGGTTCTGAACCTTACTGTGAATACTTTTAATGATGCATCTACCTCCTACTTTCATAAAAGCATCGGAGGTTATCACGGCGCCAAACTCCGCAGATATCAGGATCTTATTGATTATCAAATCAATAAAAACAATATTTCAGTTTTAAACATGCTGAACACAAAATATTTCATCGTAAAAGGAGAGAATGGAGCACCCACTCCCCAGGTGAATATGAATGCGCTGGGGAATGCCTGGTTTGTGAAGGAGGTTAAATTTGTAGCCAATGCGGATTCGGAAATTGTTGCGCTCGATAATTTTGATCCGAAAATGACTGCCATTGTCGACCAGAAATTTAAGGAAACGGTTGGAATGATCAATCCACAACCGGATACAACGGCTACTATTCTGCTGAAATCATATAAAGCCAATAATCTGGTATATGAGAGCAATAGTCAGGCAAATCAGATCGCTGTATTTTCGGAAATATATTATGATAAGGGTTGGAACGCCTACATTGACGGGAAATTAGTCCCGCATTTCAGGGCAAATTATGTACTTCGGGCAATAAATATCCCCTCTGGCAAACATGCTGTTGAATTCAAATTTGAACCTGATTCATTCCGGAAGGGAGAATCCATTTCATATGCTTCTTCTATCCTGATTTATCTGCTTGTTGCCGGATTTCTGGTATACCAGCTGAAGGCATTGCGTACCCGGGAATGAAAAAAGCGCTGATCATCACGTATTACTGGCCACCCTCGGGAGGTGCAGGTGTACAGCGATGGCTGAAATTCACGAAATATCTTCGCGATTTTGGTTGGGAACCTGTTATTTATACCGTTGAAAATCCGGAAATGCCGGAAACAGATGCAAGTTTAATGAACGAAATTCCGCAAGGAATAACAATCCTGAAAACCCCCATCTGGGAACCTTATTCAGTATATAAATTTTTTACCGGACGAGGAAAAAGCAGTAAGATTGCAGCTGGTTTTTTGCGTGAAAAAAAGAAGAATCCATTACTCGAAAATATTTCTGTCTGGATACGAGGAAACCTTTTTATTCCGGATGCCAGAAAATTCTGGATTAAACCCTCGGTCCGGTTTCTGAAGAAATATCTTGCAGACCATCCGGTTGATGTAATTATCTCAACCGGGCCTCCGCATACCTGCCATTTAATTGCTCTGGGTCTGAAAGAAACTACTGGTCTTCCCTGGCTTGCTGATTTCAGAGATCCCTGGACCGGAATCGACTTTTATCAGGACTTACATCTGAGCCGGTATGCAGATAAAAAACATCACGAACTTGAGCTGGCTGTGTTATCCAGGGCAAACGAAATCGTGGCAGTAACACCTTCGATGGCTACAGATTTTAATTTATTGTATAACCGAAGCTATCAGATAATTACAAATGGTTTTGACAGTGCTGATTTCGGAACTGCCGCGAAAGAACCCTTAACTGAAAAATTTACACTGACGCATCTTGGGAGCATGGTTCCTGCCCGAAATCCGGTTCAGCTCTGGCGCTGTCTTGAGCAAATGATTGAAGAAGGGCATCCCATCCGGGAACACCTGAAAATACAATTGGTCGGACAGGTTGATCATTCGATTATTCAATCGATTGAAGATTGTAATCTTATTGACTATCTCGAGAAAACAGATTATGTATCTCACGACAAGGCTATCCGGATTTTGCAATCATCGCAATTGCTATTGCTGGTAATAAACAGATCGGCAAATACAAAAAACATTCTGACCGGCAAATTATTTGAATACATGGCTGCCCGAAGACCCATTTTATGCATCGGTCCTGTTGACGGAGATGCAGCAAAGGCAATCAAAACAACGAGTTCCGGATATTGTATAGATTATGATAATGCTTCTGAAATCAAATCAAAAATAGAAGAATTATTTACACTGTATTTAAAAAAAGAATTACAATTACCCGAAGGACAAATTAACATGTATGACCGGAGGAACCTCACTTCCGAACTATGTAAAATTCTCGAATCCATTACCTGAAATAAACCCAATTCATGAAAAATATTGAACCGGTAAAAAATCCGATTTATGTAACACAGCCATTCATGCCACCATTGGAAGAATTCAATGAATACCTCCAAAAAATATGGGATTCGAAATGGCTGACAAACAATGGTGCCATGCATCAGCAACTGGAAAAGGAATTGGCTGCCTATCTTGGGGTAAAATACATTTCGCTGTTCTCAAACGGGACATTGGCGCTGATGACAGCCCTGAATGTACTCCGTATTACAGGAGAAGTTCTGACAACACCCTTTAGTTTTGTTGCAACTACACATTCGTTACACTGGAATAATATTAAACCGGTATTTGTTGACATTGAAAATGACAGTTGTAATATCGACACAAAAAAAATAGAAGCTGCCATCACACCGAAAACAACTGCCATCATGCCGGTTCATGTTTATGGAACCCCGTGCAATGTCGACAAAATAAGTGAAATAGCAGACACATATGGACTAAAAGTCATTTATGACGCATGTCATGCATTTGGCGTTAATATAAATAACAATAGCATTTTAAATTACGGAGACTTGTCTGTTTTAAGTTTTCACGCGACAAAAATATTCAACAGTTTTGAGGGTGGCGCCATCATTTGTCATGATGAAAATACCAAAAAGCGGATCGACTATCTGAAGAATTTCGGGTTCAAAGATGAGGTAACAGTTGTTTCTCCCGGCATCAATGCAAAAATGAATGAAGTACAGGCTGCTTTTGGATTACTCCAACTCCGGTATATTGATACGCTCATTAAAAAACGGCAGGATATTACGAACCGTTACCGCGAAAATTTACACAATGTCGCTGGTATTTCCTTGCTAAAAGATTTGCCGGGTGTAAGGCATACTTATAATTATTTCCCTATTCGGGTTCAAACAGGATACACAATAAGTCGGGATGCCTTGTATACGAAATTCAAAGAATATAATATTTTTACCCGTCGGTATTTTTATCCTCTGATCAGTGATTTCCAGATGTATGCCTCCCTGCCATCGAGTCAGCAAGAAAATTTACCTGTTGCCAAAAAGATCGCAAATGAGGTATTGTGTCTTCCTATATATCCGGATTTGACTTTTCAGGAAGTTGATTTAATTTGTGACATCATCAAATCCGTTTAACAATACTTTTAATCTGATGATTCACCACATTTTCAATTCGGAATTCAGTTATTTAAAACATGCGAAAAATTGTTTTGAGAAGTCTGAATTAAACTCTGCCTGGTACATCCTGACCGAAAAAGAAGTTTCCGGAATTCCGGCAGGGAGCGTAAACATCAGAATTAACACAAAAGATTATTCGGATTTTCTCGAAAGTTTCAAGGATACAGATTTAATATTATTCCATAGCTTATTGTCTACCAACTCACATGTGGCGTGGGACATTATTAAAAACAATAAATGTTTATCAAAAAAAGCATGGGTTCTCTATGGTTCTGAAATCACATTTCTGGATCTGAACCCGGATTCATATCATGATAAAAAAACGCGTTGGTTGTATTATAAACAAAAACCAATCCGCTTAAGTTTGCCATTAATCCGTTTATGGAACCGGCTCAGCAAAAAATCGTTTCAGAAACTATTAAACAGGATGGATTATGTGGCTCATTTTATGCAGGAGGAAGTTGCCTTGCTGGAACAGAAATCGGGAATAAAAAAACCGTTACTTTTTCATATTTATGCCTTACTTGAAGATTTTGTCGGTCATGAATTTTTAAATCAGCGTGTTAAAAATACCGGAGCTGTATTAATCGGCAATTCGGGCAGTTATACCTCAAACCATATCGAAATTATTGACCAGCTGGCAAAACATGGCTTCAGTAATAATGTTCTTGTTCCCCTAAATTATGGGAATGTCCCCTATGCAGATTACATTTCTGCCTATGGGACAAAGCAACTGGGAGATCATTTTAAACCGATACGTGAATATCTTCCCCTGAACGAATATACTCAGCTTCTTTTATCCTGTTCATGTGTAATTATGAATCATTACCGTCAGCAGGCAATGGGGAATATCATTACACAACTTTATCTGGGGAGCAGAGTCTACCTGAACGACTTTACAAGCAGTTATCAATACTTAAAGCGACTGGATCTGAATGTGTATTCTCTGCAGAAGGACATGAATTATGCAGATCCTGCTTGTTATATGGCTTTAAGTGATGAAGAAACAACGCAGAACCAAAGGATATTGATGCAGGAATATGGCAAAGAGACTGTTATTTCAAAGCTCCGTGATTCCTTTTCGCGCTTTTAATGCTTGCATTCAGTTCAAATCCTGTGATCAGGGCAATGGCATTGAAGTAAATCCACAGAAGAATAATGAGTATAGTTCCGATAGACCCGTACAGGGCATTGTATTTCGAAAAATTACTTACATAATAATCAAAGCCGAGGCAGGTAAGCAGGCTTAAAACAGTTGCCAGTGTTGATCCGGCGGAAATGAAACGGAACCTTGTTTTTTTGGCTGGTGCGAGAAAGAATAAAAAACTGATACAAAAGAAGAACAACGCAATCAGGACAACCCATTTGGCTCCAAACAGGGAATAATAAGAGATCCAATCCTGAATAAAACCATTGTCTTTCAGGTAATTCAAACCAATAGACCCTATGGTAATCAGGCCTATTGCAACAATGGTAAGCAGGGTAAGAATCACGACCAGCAGTAAGGATATCAATCTTTGATAAACTCCATTTCTGGATTCAGTTGTATGGATACTCTGGTTGAAAGCGAGGATCAGGCTGTTAATTCCATTGGTTGAAAAATAAAAAGCCATCAGGAAACCTATTGAAAGCAATCCACCCTGTTTACGGGTAACGATATCGAACACTGTGGATTCGATGGTCAGGTATGCGTTGCCGGGGATCACATCTCTGAGCAGACCGAGCAGGGTTTGTTCGAAACCAAGGATGGGAAGATAAGGGATAATGGTAAAGAAGAAGATAATAGCCGGAAAGAGTGCGAGAAAGAAACTAAAAGCAACAGAAGCAGCACGGGAGGTAACAGAACCCTGAACGATGGCTCTGATAAAAAAAACGGCAACCTGATACAAAGGAATGCGGTCGAAACCGGGCAAGGTAAATTTTTTGCTTGCATTGATGATCGCAGTCACCAGTACGGATTCGTAAATCCGTTGAAGAAGGCGTTTCATTTTCAGGGTTTCATCGCTTTGAGACTGAGATCGAGGCTGTGGATCTGATGGGTCAGGGCACCGACGGAAATAAAATCGACACCTGTGGCAGCATATTCCCGGATATTGACGAGGGTAATACCACCGGAAGCTTCTGTTTCGTATCGTTTTGCAATAAAAGTTACGGCCTCCCGCATGTCGGCAGGAGTAAAATTATCGAGCATAATCCGGTGCACACCGCCCAAAGAGCAGATTAATTCAACATCCCGGAGGGAGCGGGCTTCAATTTCGATGCGCAGGTCTTTTTGATTTCGTTTCAGGTAATTCTGAACGTCGGAGAGTGCATTGGCTATTCCACCGGCAAAATCAATATGATTGTCTTTGATCAGGATCATATCGAATAAGCCAAAACGATGATTTTCGGCACCGCCCAGCTTTACAGCTTCTTTTTCGAAATACCTCAGATTGGGTGTTGTTTTGCGGGTATCCAGAATACGGCAGTTATAACCTGCCACAGCATCCACATACTTTCTGGTTTGAGTAGCAATACCACTCATGCGTTGCATAAAATTCAGGACCAGTCGTTCGGCCATTAAAATAGAATGAACCTTACCGGTAACTTTAAATGCCTGATCTCCGGAATGTATTGTTTGTCCGTCTTTCAGATACACTTCTGTAACCAAATCCGGATCGAGTAGTTGAAAAACCCGCAATGCAACATGAATACCGGCAATAACACCATCTTCCTTGACCATTAATACAGCTGCACCGGCAGTATCAGGCGGAACTGTTGAGCGTGTTGTATGGTCGCCATCACCAATATCTTCGATGAGGGCATTCTGAATAATTCGGTCTGATAATTCCATAAGCATGAGGTAGTTTATTCCTCGTCGATCTGAATTTGCTGAATCAGCTGAATATTCCCCTGTTTTTTCATCAGAAAATAAATCCGGAAGGAGGTGCCTTTATCGGAGACATAGCTTCCGATATAAAACTGACTACCGTCACGAGAAGCTCCCTGATGATTGATTTTAAAAGATTTTGGGGGATACTTTGTGAAAAATGTTTTAAGGATTTGCTCTGCCTGTTGTTTACTGCAGGTACTTTCATGACCGGGCAGACTCAAATCGACAATCGCGTTTAAATATTTTGACACCCCGGAAGCATTTCCAGTCCGGAATGCAACAACGATATCCTCATTGATACCGGGCGATTCAGTTAAAAACAGAGTTGTTACGCTGACATTCCCGGATATAGCAGAATAAGCAGGACTATAGAATAGCAGCAGGACCGGGAGCAGGGATATGATAATATTTCGTTTCATTCTGCGGCTTTATTGCAAAATTCAATCCAAAATTACTTCTTTTATGGTGGAAAACTCAATTGCACTGATTTTTTTTAGGGATAAGTTGAATTCTGACTATTTTTACCAGCAGGAATAAAAGTATGAAAGTACGATTGGTATGCATGGGAAAAACCGACATTCCTTATCTCCGGGAGGGAATTGCTGATTATTCGGCCCGGGTGAAACGAGCTATAAGCTTTGAGTTCATTGAGATACCCGAATTGAAGAATGTTAGTTCACTGAGTCCTGACCAGGTACGCGAAAAGGAAGCCCTTGTGTTACTGCCGAAAATACCGGATCAGGCATTTGTTGTTTTACTGGATGAAAAAGGCAAGGTTTTCAGGTCTGTTGAATTTGCAGCCTGGCTTCAACAACGGTTTAATCAGGGTTTGAAAGATCTTGTTTTTGTTGTAGGTGGAGCATATGGATTTCATGAAACTCTGCGGCAACGGGCATCTTTGCAGGTTTCGCTGTCTGCCATGACCTTTTCGCATCAGATTGTCAGGTTAATTTTCATGGAACAATTATACAGAGCGATGAGTATACTCCGGAATGAACCCTATCATAACGAATAATTCAGGACCCCATGGAAGTAGTTCATGAATACTATATGTTCTGGGAATTTCTGGCTGTGCCGGTGTATTTGGGTGTCATACTATTTTTTGCCTACAGAATAGGAGAATCCAGGCGTCAGGAGATGCCATATTACCGGTATTATTTGCCCGGATTGGTTGTAAAGATATTTGGGGGATTGGTTTTTACTGCCATTTACACCTTTTATTATCCGGGAGGAGATTGTCATGCCTACTACCAGGGTGCCCGTTCGATGAATGCCCTGGCAATGGATGAACCGCAGGTATATTTCTCCATAATGGCCGGAAACACCACACCGGAAAACTGGTCTTATTTTACAGAGCACACCGGTTATCCTCCAAGTTATCTGTATGTTAAAGGAGGAGCTCATTTTGCCGTAAGCCGGTATATCAGTCCCTTGTTGCTTCCTTCCCTGGGATCTATGATCATTGCCACACTGCTGCTCAATGTCATCATGTATATCGGAATATGGAAATTCTTCCGTGTTTTATGTCTGCGTTATCCTGGCTACATCAAACGCATCGCCCTGGCTGTGTTGTTTTTTCCTTCTGTGGTTTTCTGGTCAGGTGGTATTATGAAGGACAGTTTTACCTATGCTGCTACGCTTTACCTGACTGCGGCAATGTATGAGATTTTTATTTACAAGATGAGGATACTGCGGAATATTCCGGGTATTATCCTGTCGGTTTTTCTGATAGTATCCCTGAAACCCTATATTATCATAGCCCTCCTGCCCTGTCTGGGTTTGATTATTTCGTACAATTATATCATTGAGATTAAGAACACAATTATCCGAACAATTGTATCTCCTGTATTAATCCTGACAGGTGTTCTGGCCGGACTTTTTGCTTTAAGTCTGCTCAGCACGCAGCTGGGCACCTATTCGAGTGTGGATAATGTAGTAAGTAAAGCCCAGATCAATCAGCAGGATCTAATGCGGGAGGAGCAATATGGCAGCAATAATTTCAATATCGGTCCTCTTGATCCCTCTATCGGTGGTTTAGCCCGTAAATTTTTACCGGCAACGATTGCGGGATTATTCCGACCGTTTTTATGGGAGGCCAGAAACCCTGTGATGGTTATTTCGGCAATCGAAAATTTCTTATTGCTCTCTTTATTGCTGTTTCTGCTCTTTAGGCTGCATCCCGGCAAACTATTCAGAATGATCGGATCGGATCATTATTTATTGTTTGCCTTTATTTTCAGTCTGATATTTTCATTCTCTGTAGGGATCAGTACAGCCAATTTTGGCGCCCTGGTCCGTTACAAAATACCTGCCTTGCCCTTCTTTGTCAGTGCTTTACTCATTCTGTATTCAAAATACAAGGAAATGAAATGAGCTGCCGGGAAGAGCAAAAGTATGTCGGCCGGTAAAAAATAGCGCATTTCGATATTCCGGAGTTGAGGGGCCATTCCGGCGCACAACAAGAGGTATAAGGAGACGAAAAACAGAGTTATAGTCAGATAAAAAGCCTTCCCGTCAGATGTTTTTCGGCGGAGCAAGGCAACTATTCCGGCCCATCCCAGCAGAATGAGCAGGGAACGGTAATAAAACAACAGGGAGGCCGCTTTCCGGGCAAGGCTCGCACTGTCGGTGAGACTGGTTTTAAACAATCCTTTCTTTAAATTCTGCAGCGGGACTAATACATATACATTCCAGGGATTCTGTTTAATCTGAGAGGCACGTAATTCCGTAAACAGCGAAATTATTTCGGCATTGCAGTTTGGGTCATCAAAGGGTTCTTTCCAATACCCGAATTTATGGCTGAAACCACTTCCACAGGTCTGACATAATTGGATAGCTCTTTCGAGTTTAAGAGAATCCTCTTTGCTGGTATAAGCTTCCTTCGGGAAAACAACTTTCTGATTGTGGATAATCTGTGAATATTGCGGTTCCCATTCGGATTTAACGACATAAATATAGGACCAGAAAGCCAGTACATCTGTATTCCAATTATAGAAGCCGCGTAAATCCTGGGTAGGAATTATTTTGCCATGATTTATATAGTTCCGCACGGGCCAGGGAGCATAGATCAACAGAAATCCGACAAGCAGGATGAGTCCCTTTTTCCAGATTATCCTGAGTGAAAATGACTCACGGAACAGAGCAAAGAGCAAAAGGAATGGTGCCAAAATCAGCATCTGCGGTCGCAACAGGGAGCTGAACCCCAGAAAAACCGCTCCCCAGAAAGCATACCTGTAGCCCGGATGAAGCAAAAACCAGACAGACAGCAGGAGGAAGAAAATGGATGTTTGCTCAGAGTATACCAATGGGATCCAGACTATAATAAACGGATAGAAAGCATATAAGAAGGCTGCAATCCGCGCTGCGGTATTGTTGCCGGACACTTTCTGCATGATTCTGTAAACCAGGTATATGGCAATGCAATCGAGGATGAGTTGAACCCAGGCAATGAGGGGAAAGGCAGCTTCCCAGTTGTGTCCATTGAGCAAATAGAATATTCCGATAAAAAAGCTATAGCCCGGCATTCGTCCAAAATAGCCGTACTCAAGGCCCGGATTTACGGTAAAGGAACCCAATTCGATCAGATTCTGAAAGGCATAGCACCAGGCATAGGTATCGCCATCAACATAGATGTTTTCGCGACCAAAATAGATTGGTGCCAAAAACATCAGAAACAGTATCCGTAACACTGCGCCTCCGGCAATAATCAGAAATAATGGTGATTTTAGTTGTTTAAGAACATCTTTTGATATCATACATGATCATTTTCTTCGACATTACCATTCAAAATATAATCGCGGTATTCACGGGCAGGGATAATCATGTGCTGCGACCGGTAATTAAGTGCTATAAAAGCCAGAAACAGTGAAATCAACAGCGCCTGCAGAAAAATGAGAATCAGTCCGGTAACCGCACCGGTGGCCCAGCCGGGAATGGCCAGTCCGGTAAAAAACCGATAATACAAAACGATCAGAACACCAATCACGCTGAGTCCTGAGAAGACCAAAAAAGTGAGCAATAAGCGTACTGCAACGATATCAACATACACAGAGATCGCGCTTAAGCCATGCAATACAAGTGAAACAAAACTCATTTTTGAGCTTCCGGCGATTCGTTTTCCGCGCTGAACCGGGATGAATGTGTAATTTAGTTTACTGCGCATTATTCCGCTGCTGTAGTGATTCCAGATTTCAGGGGAGTACACCAGTTTTTTCAGGACAGATCCGGGAATCAGACTAAAATTGCCAAAGGAAATCCGGGCACCGGTGAGGAGGCGAAACAGGATTTTATAGATAAAATAGCTCACTTTAAAAAGCCCGCCTTCTTTCCGGTTAATCCTGGATGCGAAGATTATTTTCTGACTTTCGGTTTCATGATGTTTAAGGAGGGCTGTAAGACCGGCTGCGTCGTCTTCTCCGTCACTATCCATAACCACAACAAGATCCGGATGGAGATTACAACCTGCAATCCAGGATAGTCCGATTGCGATGGCCCGCTGGTGGCCAAAATTCCGGACCAGGGGAACAATTTTAACCAAAGGATTCTCTGTTAATATCCGGGGAACTTCCTGAAATGAGCCATCATCAACCAGAACATAGGTAGCCGTATATTCCGGGATGAGCACCCGGTTGAGTTCATTAACGAGGCTTGAGGCAGATTCCCAGTCATTGTAGACCGGCATTAAAACAGCAATCGATTTCATGAGTTCAAATTACATTTCGGATCTGATTTCTGACGAACCAACGCTGAATAACAATTAGCAGCCAGATACGGTTGTAAAGATACGTTTGATTCCCAAAGTAGAAATCCTTTTTGAGCTTTTTCACGATACCCGGGTCAAAAAAACCGGTTTCTGCAATGGCGTCCTCGCTGAGCAGGGTATCTGCCAGAAACCTGAGGTCCTTTCTGAGCCAGGAAGCCAGCGGCACGGAGAAGCCCTGTTTGGGCCGATTAAACAGCTCTTCAGGGAGATAATGAGCCAAAGTCCTTTTCAACAGCCATTTCCACACCTTGCCGTCTGTTTTCAACCGCAGCGGCAGGCTCAATGCAAATTCGACCAGTTCATGATCGAGCAGCGGGACGCGGGATTCGAGACTGTAATGCATGGAAGCCCTGTCTACTTTGGTTAACAGGTCGCCGGGCAGGTAATACAGCAGGTCGAACAAGGCCTGGCGATCGGTTGCTGTTGCGTTTGGATTGGCTAAAAAGCGGGAATCAGGGGGAATATAAACCATAGCCGGCTTTACCAGCAGAAGGTCTGAAATTTCAGCCTGAGAAAAGAGGTATTGTTCCTGTGAAAAAAGATGCGCCATATTAAACCCACTCCCTTGATATGCAAGCAGTTGTTTAACTCTTTTACCCCGCTGTCCAAGGACAGGCAGAAACGGACGTGCTGCGGCATAGACCTGTTTTTTCAGCGGATTGGAAAGGCGGTTGGCCCAGGCATGGACACCGTATCCATAAAACAATTCATCGCCTCCCTCTCCTGTCAAAACCATTTTTACAGTGCGGGAAGCCTGTTCGGAGACCATCATCAGCGGAAGAAAGGAGGAATCGGCAAAAGGTTCGTCGTACAGATCCATTCCTTCGGTAATTTTCGCGAGGGCATCGTTCCAATGCAACATAAAACACTGGTGTTTACTGCCGATTATTTTTGCTACCCGTTCTGCATAGCGGCTTTCATCATGGGCTGCCTCCTCAAAGCCAATGGTAAAAGTAGAAACCGGAGTTCCGGATGCTTGTGTTGCCAATGCTGCTACCAGACTTGAATCGACACCTCCGCTGAGGAACACACCAAATGGCACATCGCTGATCATCTGGCGCTGAACCGATTGTTCGAGCAGAGTTCTGAGCTTAGCTTCAGCATTATCAGGCGTTAATTGTGCATCATAGGTTGCAAAATGTTCTGCATTCCAGTAGGTATCAATTGTAGTTCCGGATTCTGTTATAAGCATGCGGCCTGCAGGGGGTAATTTCCGGATACCGGTATAAATGGATGCCGGATCGGGGATATATCCCAGGTGAAGAAATGCCTGCATGGCTGCTGTATCAATAGAAAGCAGATTTTTTAAGGCAGGGATGTCTATCAGGGCTTTCAATTCGGAGGCAAAATACACTGCATCGTCTACAACACAGTAATAGAGCGGTTTTATCCCGAGCCGGTCACGGAAAAGGCTTAATTCCCGGGTTAAAGTATCATAGACCGCGAAAGCAAACATTCCATTGAGGCGGGTAACACAACTACTCCCCCACTCCATGAAGGCGTGTAGAACCACTTCTGTATCCGAATTTGTGAGGAAGGGGCCCGGCAACCGGCTTCTCAGTTCCCTGAAATTATAAACCTCTCCATTGAACACCATCACATAGCGTTGATCCGGAGAAAACATAGGCTGGTTAGCCGATGCAGAGGGGTCGATAATACTGAGCCGGCGGTGAACTAATCCGCATTGATCTGACAGATATACTCCTTCGGCATCCGGTCCGCGATGGGCCAGTTTATGTCCCATCTCCGAGAGCATTTCCCGGCGATCCGGGAGCAATTTGCCGTAATAACCTCCTATTCCACACATTTTTTTATCAGTTCAGTCATTTCAAATGCCTGGTTTTTCCGGCTAAACTGTTCGACATGAACTGGATTACAGGCTACATCCCCGGTTTCATTGAATTCAGTATATAGTTCTTTCAATTTCAGGTTGAGTTCTGAGGCATTGTTGCAGCAAAATCCGGAATTGGTAAGGTTAATCAATGATTCCAGAACCGCATGATCGTTTCTGTATAGCATGACCTTTCGTCCGGCATAAAAATAATCGAAAATTTTGGCATTCAGCCAGCTGATTCCGGGTACGCCAAAAAGCAGGCACAGTCGGGCTTTCCGGAGTTCTGCCATGTATTCCGGATAAGCAAGGCGATGTGACAATTTGAGCAAAAGTCCTGTATCCTGAGCCGCTTTTTCGATTCGTTTAACTTCATCGGGATAGAAAGCGAGCCCGAGACAATGCAATTGAATCCGGTTTTCAGGAAATTCCTGCTGAAAAGCGGCCAATGCCTGTATAAATTCTTCCAGCGGATAATGGGGATAGAGCCGCCCGGAATACGCAATCGTAAAGAGATCCGGTGAAACTTGCTGATGGCTTTGACTTCCCGGAGCCTCCTCATATCCATTGTAAATAACTTTATTCAGAATAGGTTTATTCAAGACTGACAAGACGGATTGCAGATAGGAAGGTGCTGCCGCTGTAATGGCTGAGGCTGTCGATGAAATTCTCCGTTCCTGAAAGCGGTCTGACCATTGCTTAATTCTGCCGGGAATACCCGTTTGCAGAACATTGAGTTGATTCTGCGACCAGCCATCGCGGTAATCGGCGATCCAGGGCACTCCAAATTCTTTCGACAATCCGGAGGCAAACCGAAAAAGATAAAAGGGTTCTCCTGTTGCCAGAATACAGTCTGTTTTATTGGCAAGCAAGTAGTTACGGGCTTCCAGGTAGATTTTTTTATCCGGTTCAAACCAAAAGGATGTATAGCGCAGGACAGAAATCAGGAAACTGATCATTTTGCGGATGGTGGCTGCAGGGCCTGAGGGTTTAAAACCAAAATGCCGTTGCCAGGGATGATGCGGAACCCGGATAATGGTGCCCGATTCATTGGTTTCTACCGACACCTTCTGATTTTTACTTTTGCGCAATGTATCTTCGGGTGAATTCAGCGGGAGATCCCAATGCCTGGTAACGACCACGGGTTGCATGCCATGAGTTTTGAAATACCTGAACCAACTGGAAGGCCGGGCAGCTGCCACACTGGTATGCGGAGGAAAATCGTAGGCCAGTATCAGGATTCGTTTCATGGTTTAAAGCAGTATTATCCGATCAGTTTCAACAACATTCGCCAAACAAAATAGGAAAACGGTTTGTAAACAAAGGTAATTGAAGATGCCGGAAATTCAAGCAGTCCCCACCGCCGCTTGAAGCTTGTTATTCCAAGTGTGAATTTTTCGTTATCGGGATCGACGCCGGCTGCCAGCTGGCCGAAGCAATAGGATTCATACCCTTCTTCTTTCAGCTTTTGGAACAAAGTCCAGTGCAGTAATTTCCCGGCACCGCGGCTGTCGCGGGTAACCCCTCCGAAACTATAATAGGCTGTTTTACCGAACATGGCCATCATGGCACCAGCCACATAGGTTTCGGCATCCCGGATAAAATATAGTTTCATGATGCCCTGCTCTTTCAGGTCGGTATAAAGCTGTTGAAGATAGCGCGTATCGGGCCCGTTTTTATCCTGTTTGCTGTAAGTGGCTTCGAGTAAGCGAAAAAATTCCCCCGGATTATCCGCTTCTTCAAAAACAAGGCCCTGCTTTTCAGCTTCCCGGATCTTTCGTTTCCGTTTGACGGGGATATTGTTCCATAATTCATCCACCGATTGATTCAGATCGACATACCCGATGGTATACGCTGATGAGGAATAGCCCCTGGCGAAATTTGTATCCGGAATCAGACCTGCATATCCATAATGCATGGAATGCTTAGAAAATATAACGTTTCTGGAACGGATCAGTTCCTTGAGTTGTTCAAAACAGCCAGTTTTAATGGTTTCTGCATCTTCGGAATCCGGATGAATCAGCATTTCACCGGTTTGCTGCAGATAGGTATTAATCCATCGAATCAATGGCCGACGGCTTTGGTATAAATAGCATTTCAATCCTCCAAGCAGCTGATCATCCTTCCAAACTTCAATAAAGACGGCTGTTTGCTTAAAATAAGCCTGAGATGCATCGACCCATGTGGATTGTTGCAGATTGGAACAGGAGGCAGCAAGCCTGTTCCAGGCATCCGGATCCGACGGATTCTGATCCTGAACTTTTATCCTCATTTCATCAGCCATGGATCAGATTTTTTGCATCGGAACCCATATTAAACAATGCATCCAGCACACTCAATCCCGGAACAAATACGCCGAAACGTTGTGGATAGGGTACGGGTTGAAAGGAGGAGTAGCTTAAGCGGATACCCGCTTCGGTAAACAGGGCTTCGTCATTGTATTTGCGGGCACCATTCCCGGAAAGATAGGACGGTGCCTTCCTGAGCATGCAAATCCTGACCAACAGTGCTGATTTATGCAGGTCTTCATGATCCAGGGATGATGAAAGGATGATGGGTGTTGCAATATCGAGCCACCGACACATTTGGTGAATGAATGTGGTATTCAATTCGGATAAAAGGGATGGTGGATTTAACAGAATAGTCTGAATATCAGGAAAATAATGATCAAAATACGGGGCTTTCCGGTATAGGCTCAGAAAAGAATTCAGGTGTTTCTGCGGCCAGTTACGGGAGTAGTCGATAACAACTTCGTTGATTTTTTTGTGATCATTCCGCACAGGGACCGTCAATAACACTGATCCGTCCGGACCTTTAAGCCGTGTGCGGTTTGTTATGGCACCGGCACCTCCGCTGAGAATATCAACATGATCTAAAATGACAAATTCATCAACCTGGTTTATTTTGTAGAAATAACCGGGCCAGGGAAGGTAGTTGGGCTGATGAATTGCGATGGTTTTCATATTATATTATGTACAGGCATCTTTGAACTACTCTTAGGACTGAAAATTATTGCTTACTATTTACTCGTTATCTGACAGCTTCTTTAACTCTCTGTCAAAATCGCTTTCAAACAGACGATCCTGAATAATCCGATATGTTTCAAATTCACTTTCGGCATGTGCTTTCGCAATTTCTGCTGACACTTTTCCTGAATCCTGTAAAATACTTCTATCGGTAGCCTTAATAAATTTATTCAAACGAGTTTCCCAATCTTCCATTGTCATCGGTATTTGTCTGATTGCCATGTCTTCGGCAATTTCCAAATATGCTGACACCAATCTTTGCAGTTGTTGCATTTCGTCTTGGGACAAATAGTTTTTAGCTACACTTACATCGAATTTTTGGATTTTCCCCTTGGGTGCATCTTTCCATGTTGTAAGTCCCATATTTTCTTTCCTATGATTAGCTCGATCCAAAATTAGTTCAGCGGCAGTTTGACCATGAATTGCCCAGTGTAGTTTATTTTGAACTGTAGCAAAAAATCGTTTAGTTGCTTGTGAGTTTATGTCGTAATCAACAGATGTTATATAAATATCAGTAATTTTTTGGTAAAACTTTCGTTCGCTCAATCGGATTTCCCGAATGCGCTGCAACTGTTCTTCGAAATATTTTTTACCAAGAATTGTTCCGTCGTTTTTCAGGCGTTCATCGTCCATTGAAAATCCTTTGATGGTAAATTCCTGTATTATGCCGGTCGCCCATTTCCGAAACTGTACGGCCCTCTCGGAATTTACTTTATAACCTACCGCAATAATAGCCGACAGATTATAATGTTTGGTGGCATAAGTTTTTCCATCGGTAGCAGTTATTCGAAATTCTCGAATAACTGCACTTTCTTGCAATTCGCTGTCGGCAAATATTTTCTTAACATGATAATTTATTGTGTGGGTTTCAATATTGTATAGAATCCCCATCATTTTTTGTGTAAGCCAAATATTTTCATCTGCATAAACTGCTTCAATGCCCCCATCACCATGTGCTGCAATAAATGTTAAATATTCAGCGGCCGACGAACGTACAATATCATGGTTATTGTTTTTTTTATTACCCATTCTTTGTTTATCAACGTTTGATTTATTTATTTCAATTCCCTTAATATTTTATAAAAACCGAGCAATTTCAAACTTTCCTTTTCCCAATTCAGTTCAAGGGTGGCCTTTCTGACATTTGTCCGGAAGACATCCTTCCTATTCAGGATTTCCCAAAACCCGTCAAGATAGGCATTTTTATTCTCCGGATTAACACAGACACCGATGGTATATTTTTCAACGATCTGCCTGTATTCCGGCTGTTGTGTAGCCAGAACCGGTATTCCGCTGACAAGGTATTCAAATAATTTATTATCAAGTGCGTACCAATAGGAAAGATCCTTTTTATTCCAGGTAGGGACTAAGCCGGCATCCGCAGAAGAAAGGTAAAAGGGAATTTCATTCACCTGAATTTTCGGGTGAAAAAATATATTGTTACATCCTTTTGCAGCCACATACTCCATGATATCCTTTTTGCCACCCTGATCACCGGCAATGATCACCAGAGCCAGCCCGTGAATACCGGCAAACTCATCAATTACCTGTTCGAGGTTCAGTGTTTTCGGGTAAATGGCTGATCCGATAAATACAAGTATGCGCGTATCCCGGGAAATGCCAAACTTTTGACGAAGGATATCGGATTTTTCGGGCAAAGCGGCCGCAGGCGGGATATTGCGAATGACAACAGGCGCGCGTTTCATCCTGAAGTATGCCTTGAGATCTGCGGCGAGTGAATCATTGACCGTAATGAGGAAATCGATTCTGGCGGAATTCCGCCTTTCCAGATAAATCTGGTATTTCCTGACTATCCACGATTTTACCAGAATGCTGAGGCTTGAGAAGTCGGAAATATTGAGCGGCCAGGAATGAAAGAGCTCGTGTGAATCATAAACGAGCTGAATCCGGGGATTCTGTTTTTTTATCAGATATCCCAGGTGAAGCATCAGCTGGTCATGGCAATGGAGTACATCCGGTTTGAATGCCAATATTTCCGGGATATATACTGCCAGATTCCTGCGGTTTCGGATATCATGCAAGGCCGGATCAAAGATACGCCGGACACTTACCCCGTTTTTAACTTCTTCGGATGGTGCATGGACAGATTTTACTGCAAATAATCTGAATTCCAGGTATACCGAGGCCAGTGATCCGGCTTCCCGTTCAACCCTCCCGTCGTTGGTGAAGGGATTATCCAGCAGCATGGCAATTCTCATCATTGGTATACTTAGATAATCCAGCGAATTACTTCATAGGCCTCTGCATATCGGGCTCCGATCTGTGTACCACGGGTAATGGCGAGAGACCGGATAAATTCAGCAGAGTAATAAGGCCTGAAAAACTGGGATTTATATTCGAGGATGGCTGCTGTTTTTGCATCCAGATGTTCTTCATCCAGGGGAGCAAAGCAGGTAGTGGGCATCAGGATATTGTTCCAGGGCAATTCATATCCCAGAATATTGGCCTGTTTGAAAGCCCGGATGGTTTCATTGTGAACCACCTGATGATCCTGATGAAAATCGGAGGAAGCCGGAGTCAGAACCAACGAGGGTCTGAGTTCCCGGCTGATTTTAACCAGTTCTTCGAGGATTTCCTGTCGTTTGTAGGAGAAATACCGTACTTCAAAATCAAGAATCCGCAGATCCGCAATATTCAGACGGGCGGTGGCCTGTTTAACCTCATTTCGAAGGGTTCCTGGCGGGAAACCTTCGGGTGTACTGGCCTCACAGGCCGATAAAGCCACATAGGTCAGGCGGTTTCCCGATTTGACCAGTTTATCAATCAGTCCGCCGCAGCCGAACTCCCCGTCATCAGTATGGGGAGCCAGAACCAGAATATTTTTATCTGTTATGGAAATCATAATGTGTTCTTTTTAAGAATTTGATTCAGAAAGACCTCGAAAGAGGCTGCGATGGAATAGTGATCATTAATGAGTTGCAATCCGTTTTTCCCGAGTGTTTCGCGCAATGCACTATCCCCGGCCAGCAATTTAAAAGCAGCAATCCACTCTTCATCATTCCGGACGATGATCATATTTTTCCCATTTTCAGCTTCATCAGGAAGTCCGTATGGGACGCCGATCATGGGGAGTCCGGTTGCCAGAAAATCCATGACTTTCATGGTTGACTTTCCTTTTGAAATAACACTGTCTTCTTCCGGATAGATGCCGATATCTGCTGAATGAAGCAAATGAAAAAAGGTGGTTTTATCCCAGGTGTGGTTTTCAACCGGAATTTCTGTTTCTTCCAGCTTAACACTGCAAACAACTATTAGTTTGAGCGGAATGGTATGGTGAATAGCCCGAAGGAGTGGAAGATGTTTTTCAAGGTGCATCAGATTGTAGGAAAGACCAGTCCAGAACACACGTAACTCATTGCCTTGCTGATAGTTAGTCTTGGGAATATAATGAGCGGTATTTACACCGATATTGAAACGGATTATTGGTTTACCCAGGGTTCGGAAATAATCGCCGATGAAATTATTGGTCACAGTGATCACATCAGCCTGCTCCACAGTACGGGGAATGAGCAGCGACTGTTTCACATACACGGCATCCCAATAATCGATGACAATATGATGATTTAGTTTCCGGAGCAGTTTTTCGAGCCAGGGATTTTTCAAATCGAAATACATGGCAAATAAACCCCGTTGAATAAAGGCAGTCTTATATTTCCGGGCTTCCAGAACCTGCCAGATGCGTTTCCATAAAATACTCAGATAGAGTTTGTAGCGGGTTTTGGGACCAGTAAAAATGGTTCTACGCATCTCTTCATCTGTTTGCAAATTGCAGAGCTTGTAGGAAATTCGATTTTGATCGAGAAAAGGCAGATATTCGACAAAACGCCGGGTATGGCCGTCGGAACCCACTGCTGCGTAAGGAAACAGAATCAGGTCGCCTTTTTTTCGCGGACGAGGAAACAAAAAATGGAAAACGGTAAGCAGCCGGATCAGGAGAAAAAGGCTGTTTAGGCAAATCAAAAAAATGAGGAACCAACCTCTTTCCTTATTTTTCGAGAATATGGCTGATCGTTTACTCATCATTCAGAATCCCCTTCTTTCAATTTGCAATAATAAGCCATATTCTGCAGTTATGACAGCCGAAAAGTAAATTTCGCAACAGTTTACTTACTTTTGTCTGAAAATTAAGGATATGGAACGCATCGCAGTATTTCCCGGATCATTCGACCCGCTCACCCGCGGACATGAATCCATTGTTCGCAGAGCACTGCCGCTTTTCGACAAAATCATTATAGCCATTGGAGAAAATGCAGAGAAGAAGGGGTTTTATACTATTGATCAGCGCATAAAGGGTATTTCGGCTGTATTCGCTGATAGTCCGGCTGTTTCGGTGACACGGTATACCGGACTCACGGTAAATTTCTGCAAATCGGTGAATGCCAGCTTTATTTTGCGCGGTTTACGCACAGCAGCTGATTTTGAATTTGAGCGCGGGATCGGACAGATTAACAAGCAAATCTTCCCGGAACTTGAAACGGTATTTTTGCTGAGTTTACCGGAGTATACGGCCCTGAATTCCTCCATTGTCCGGGATATCATCCGGCATGGTGGCGACCCGCGTCCTTTTATTCCGGAAGCGCTTATTCTTTAAATTTGACTGCATGTTCAGAATCCGGATTTTTTTATTGTTCGTGTTGATTTGGCTTTCGGGCATTTTGACTGCCCAGGAGCGGATTGTGCGGATATCCGGACAGGCTGTAGGTTTTGCAGGTGAAACTATCCGGTTTATCCACTACAGCGACCGGATTACCTTTCAGGAAGAAGCTCTTGCTGCCGGGATCATCGGCGAAGACGGGAAGTTCAGCCTTCAGTTCCCTAGCAAATCCATCCTGAGCGGCAAATTGAGTATTGGTTTTCAGGGAGCGGATTTAATTGTTATGCCGGATTCACCGCTCGATATCATTATTCAGGACAGCAGCATCAACCATTTGCAGACTCCCTCCAATCCATTTATACAGGCAAAGCCGCTGAAGATGATCCTTGCAGAAAGCGGCAACCTGCGGCTAAACAGGCAGACCGACTCCTTGCAGAACCTGATTGATCTGGCGTTGCTCGATACGAATAAGCAGATAAACACGCAATACCTCCGCACCCGATTTCAAAAGCTTCAAAAAACACTTGAAACAGCTTTACAGGACAGCCTGAACCCGTATCTGCAGACCTATGCCCGCTATAGTCTGGCTCCGCTGGATGCTTTGGCCAACCGGCTGGATGAACCCAGAGTCTGGAAGAAATATTTCAAAAACGGGGAAATTCAGTACGAACATCCGGTGTATATGCAGTTTTTTAATGATTTTTTTGACCACTATCCCGGGAGAAGAAGCCAGTTTATTACCCAAAACGACCTGGAGCATTGCATCAACCGCCTTGGCAGCTATACAGCGCTGATGGATTCGCTGGGAAAAGACAGCTTGCTGGTCAACGAACGGTTGCGGGAACTGGTGATGATGAAGTCTCTTTCAGAATACTATTACACAGACGGGTTTTCAAAAGATAATATCGTTAAAATACTGACACACATTGTCTTTAACAGCAAATTCAGAGAACACCGGACTACGGCTTTGAATCTGAAAACTTCTTTTACTGCGATGACTGCGGGAGAACGCCTGCCGGATTTCCGCCTAAAAAACCTTCAGGCTAAGTGGATTCAGCCTGACTCAGAACCCGGAATCCCTGTTTATTACAGTTTTGTAACGACCTGGTGCGAGGATTGTGTAAGTGAATTAATGGTTGTGGCAAAGTTGCACGAAAAATACAAAGGGAAAGTGCGGTTTGTAACGGTTTTGTGTAACGGAAATGCTGCTGTAGCGGCGGGTTTCCTGCGGCAGCATCCCGACTGGAGATGGGAATTTCTCTTGCTGGATAAGGATATTGAGGTTCTGAAAGAATATAAAGTCAGGTCGTTCCCGACATTTCTTCTGGCCGGACGCGGAGCTGAAGTGCTTCGTTATCCGGCACCTTCGCCGTCGCAGGGCATCGAAAAGTTTATTGATCGCTGGCTTTCTGAAAAAAACTAAAGTTGACTTTCCCATAATTTCGTTTGGTATAAAAAGCCGGATGTTTCGAAAAATCGTGTATTGAGCTGTGTTCTATAACCAGCCATCCTTCTGACTTAAGCGCCTGGCTGATAATCAGATCCGGTAATTCAGGAATACGTTCCATTTCATAGGGCGGATCGGCAAACACCAGATCAAACTGTACTTTGTTGCGGGTCAGAAAGCGGAAACAATCGTCTTTAAACACCCGGATATTGTCCATTCCCATGGCCTCGGCTGTTGTAAGCACAAAACTGACACATTTGGGGTTATTATCCACACTGATGACCTGTTTGCAGTTGCGGGAGACGAACTCCAGAGAAACACTGCCGGTTCCGGAAAACAGATCGAGCACCAGCAGGTTTTCAAACTCGAGAAATGTCCAGAAAATATTAAACAAGCCTTCTTTAGCGATGTCGGTGGTTGGTCTGACAGGCAGTCCGGCGGGAGGACTGATCCGGCGGCTTTTGTATTTTCCTCCGATTATGCGCATAACAGGAGTTGAAATATCATTTCAAATTCGCCTTCCGGGAGATTTTTGAGCTTTTTGAGAAATTTAGCAGAAAATTCGGGTTGATACCGGACAAATTTTATGCGCTTGAAATAGTCGGACAGCACATCATCAAAATAATTCTGTGCAGTGGATAATCCGGAAATAAACACTTTCTCCGGCTCAGTATAACCCAGTGTATGCAAGGCATTGAGTACCAGATAAAGCAGTTCTTCGGCGCTATTGCTCTCAAAATAGGTATAGTAGATCAGTTTTTTCTGTGCCAGGATCAATACTTCAATTCCGTCTGGCAGAAAATGAAGATGGACAGATGGTTCCTGTTTTGTTTTCAGGGGAGCCAGCAGACGGTTTTCGATGAATAAAACACCGCCATGTACCACATCGAATGAATTCGGGATATCTTTCCGGACAACTTCCATCCAGGAAGGAATTTCGGAAATGAGACCAAGCTGAAGGCTGCTGATGTGGTTCACCATAGTCTGCTCATATTTGATATCGGGCTGATGCAGAATGAGATAGTGATGCCGTTCGTCGGGTATAAGCCATTCATTGGGAACAAGATCAAAAATACGGGTATAAAATGCCAATTTACAACCGGCAAGTGTTGACGCATCGAAAGGCAGGGAAGCCAGGACAGCCTGAATAATCGCCGGAATGGCTGATTCCTCCTGAAAGAATTCGGATTTCAGCATAAGAACCTGCGAATATTCGCGGTTATACAAGGCACAGGTCAAGCGAAGTTTACTGACTTCAATCAGCAAAAAGCACTGCTCCGCCTGGCTTTTATGGATGGCCGGATGGATGAATTCGTATTTCGTCAGGGTTTCCATACAAGGTTTAAAAAATCAAAATTACGCATTTTTGAACGGATTGCAAAGCTGAAACAATTCTGAGTATTTTTGCCCGATGTTTGACGGACTATTTACTTTAATATTGATTGCCATCGGGCTTTCGTTTGATTCCTTTGCTGTTTCGATCAGTTGTGGCGTGGCCCGCACGCAACTCAAGTTCATGCAGGCCCTGAAAATAGGCTTCTTTTTTTCGCTGTTTCAGGCATTATTGCCGGTATTGGGCTGGTTTATCGGGTATACCATTCAGGATTATATTCGTGAGGCAGATCATTGGATTGCCTTTGTTTTACTCGGGATACTCGGGGTAAAGATGATTATCGAGAGCCTTAAAAAGGATGAAGCGGCAAAGAATTTCGACCCGATGAATCTCTATATTATCCTCGGGATGGCCATTGCCAC
>CAYLTH010000013.1:0-2642 GCA_964386485.1 uncultured Bacteroidales bacterium
GTGCGTGATATCGCCTGTTCTTCATTCCAGAGGCGGATTTCTTTATCATTTCCACTCAGCAATACTGCCGGTACTTCCATACCATCGTATGTCGCCGGACGTGTATAAACCGGAGCCGAAAGCAGATGATTTTGAAACGAATCGGATAAAGCAGAGGTCTCATCATTTAAAACTCCGGGAATAATCCGTACAAGACTATCTACCAGAACCATGGCTGCAAGTTCTCCTCCTGACAATACATAGTCGCCGATCGAGATCTCACGGGTAATATACTTTTCTCGGATTCGTTCATCAATACCTTTATAATGGCCGCATAACAAAATCAGGTTGTGGGTGAGACTGAGCTGATTAGCAAGCCCTTGGTCAAAAGTAACACCATCGGGTGTCAGAAAGATAATTTCGTCATAATCCCGCTCTTTTTTCAGAGCTTCTATACAATCTGCAATGGGCTGTATCATCATCACCATCCCCGAACCTCCGCCAAAAGGATAATCATCTACCTTTTTATGTTTGTTCGAAGCATAATCGCGGATATCATGAATCACAAGCTCCGCATGCCCTTTTTCAACAGATCGTTTGATAATACTATGCTGAAAAACCCCTTCAAACATGGGTGGGAAAATGGTCAGAATATCGATACGCATGATGCTAATATTGGTACAGAATATAGTCGAGCGGGAAGTTATCGCCGTTATTGCGGGCATATTTCATCAGTAAATCCTGATCATATGACCAAAACTCGCGCTGAAACAAATGCGATCCGTTTCGGTAGGATTTTTTTTCAATCGGTCTTCCCTGATTATCCCGGATAATAATTTCTGTCAACGTAAGGATATTGCCGGAATTGAAATATCGCAGACGTGTCACATTATTGCTAAACTCGTTGTAAAGAATATAAAAATCAACCTGTTTTAAAATATTCAGATGTGTTTCTCTGAAAAGTTTGCCATTATCATACAGATATTCAATGTATTGTGTGGTGCCATCAGCGGTTTCCGTTTTCTTTTGAATCCGCTTTTTTTCGTCGTTGTAATCAATGACTGATATCGAAAACAGATCTCCGTCGATTTGCGTACTCTGTACACTCAGACTGTCAAATTCATTGTAGTAATACTCCCTGAAATCACGTAGTTTTTTATCTTCATCATATTCACTCCGATTGATAATCAGCCCTTTAACGGAGTATTGATATTGAATCTGACGGCTGTTATGATCTGAAGAAAACCGGTCTTCACGCAGTAATTCCCCTTTTTGATTGTAAAAATATTCAACAGAACCCAGGAAATCATCCGGAGTATACCAGTATTCTTTACAGATTTTTCCGGGCATGGATACCGTACAGGGCGACATAACAGTTTGTTCCTTCTCACAGGAAAGAGAAATGAAAGTCAGCAGGGCGATATAAAAGATAATTCTCCGGTTCATCTGGTAAAAGCAAACGCAAAGATAAGGATAATCTTATCAGGTTATCAGATGTTCCAGATTCTCCAGGCCTCATCGGCCTGCAGACAAAGCATCTCATACCCGTTTTTTATCCGGGCGCCGGCCTGCTCACTTTTTTCCAGAAAGTTGGTTTTTACCGGATTGTAAATCAAATCATAAACCAGATGCCCGCCGCTCAGCGCATCAAACGGAAAGGGCAGGAGGGGATCATCCGGATGAAGCCCGACCGGTGTACATTGTATGATGAGGTTGTGTTCTGAAACCAGGTCAGGATTGAGATTCGCCCATGAAATAGTGTCTTTCTCATCCGGTTTCCGGCTCACCGTCAGAAATGGAATAGAAAGTTCATTCAGCACATATTTTACGGCTTTGGCTGCTCCGCCGTTTCCCAACACAATCGCCTGGTTGATTTCTTTGGACAGAAGGGGTTTTAAACTTTCCCGAAAGCCATAAACATCTGAATTGAAGCCGGTTAATTTGGTTTTGTTCTCGGATCGTTCTATTCTTACCGTATTTACGGCACCTGTATCTCTGGCAACCGGATCCAATTCATCGAGAAACGGAAGGATTTGTTGCTTATAAGGTACCGTTACATTCAGACCACAAAGATCCGGTCTTGATTTTAACAAATCCTGCAGTTCATGGATCGAATGCAGCGGAAACAATTCATAGCTGTGATCAGCAAGTCCCTGAATGTCAAATTTTTGCTGAAAATAGGCCGGCGACAGGGAATGTCCCAGCGGAAACCCGGTCAGTCCGAAGCAGCGTTTCATTTAATTGGATTCCCGGTAGGTTTCAATCAATGCCAGCAGGGTAGTACTCGACTTCAATTCTGGAAAGAGGTCAAAAACAGCCTGATGACCTGCAAAATCCATGACCAGTGCGGCTTCAAAGATGAGGCTTGCCTCTTTAACCTGCCCGTCCATCCACAAACAGGAGGTCAGATGATAATGGAGTAAGGGATCTTCCGGTAATTTGGAAATGGCGGTTTGCAGGATTCTGATGGCATTCTTGTATTCGGCCTTGTATGCATAAATATAGGCATAATAATCCCAGATTTCGGAACTGTCAGGTTCGAGATCGGTCGCTTTTTCCAATGCCTCGGCAGCCCTGAGATATTCTTCATGATCGAACAGGGTTTCGCCCAACTGATACCAGTAATAGCCGTTATCGGGTTCGAGTTCGATGGCCTTATGCAT
>CAYLTH010000013.1:2742-42009 GCA_964386485.1 uncultured Bacteroidales bacterium
CCGCGGGCATTATTCAAAACCCCTTTACAGAACCAGGCTACCTTGGCATAAGGTTGTTTATCAATAAACCGGGCAAAAAATTCAATTCCTCTGTCGAGCTGATGCGTAATTTCGAAACAAAATCCAATTTCATACAAAGCCGATTCAAGGCTTGGGTTCACATTCAGCGCAAATTCAAGGTACTGAATGGCTTTTTCATAATTCCCCAGATTTTCATACTCAAACGCAATCAGGGTATAAATCTCATCCTTTTCATCGGTCTCCTGCAATGCATGTTGAAATTCCTCAATAGCTTTATCGTACAACTTCATTTTGCTGTAGATGGCAGCTTTCGACATAAAAAGATCCACACTGGCAGGATCCAGAAACTCCGCATCTTTCAGCATTTTCAGAGCTTCTTCTGCTTTGCCCTGATCCAGAACAAGTTGAGCCTTGCGGATAATAAAACTGATATTAAGAGGATATTGGGTCATCGCCATGGTAATGGCCTGACTGGCTTTGCGAACATTGTTGCGCTCCATATAATAATCGATAATCTCCTCGAAATCTTCAGAATCGAAGAAATAATGCCCTTTGAGGTCCAGCATTCCTTCGAAACGTTCGATCAGCGATTGTATCTCGGGATCGTCCCACGGGTCAAATTCAACACTCATTTTACCGAAATTTCGCCACAAAGTTAATGAATTTAAACCGTTTCCGGCAGGATTGTTAATATATACCGAAAACTTAAGGGCTGACCATACATCCGGATTCCTATTTTTATCTGATATTTACGACTCAAAATTTTTAGATTTTTATGCCCCTACTTAAAACGATTTCAGGTATTCGCGGTACCATCGGTGGTTTACCGGAGGATGGTCTGCTGCCATTGGATATATTGAGCTTTGTCAGTGCCTTTTTGCAGCTGCGAAAACAAAATGCAGGTTCCGGACCTATCGTCATCGGACGAGATGCCCGCATTAGCGGTGAAATGATAGATCACCTCATCACAGGCATTCTGATGTCGCAGGGAACGGATGTGATTAATCTGGGTCTGTCAACTACACCAACCGTTGAAATGGCCGTTACATTCCATAAAGCAATCGGTGGAATTATCATTACCGCCAGCCATAATCCCGGCAACTGGAATGCGCTCAAGTTTCTGACCGAAAAAGGGGAGTTTATTTCAGAAGAGGAAGGGGAACAACTCATTGAACTGGCAAAGACAGGAACTTTTAAGTATGTTACTGCTGACAAACTTGGAAAGCATATTGTTGATAATGATGCCATTATGCGCCATATCCACGATATATGTGCCTTGCCGCTTGTGGATACAAAAGCCATTGCAGACGCAGGTTTTACCGTTGCCTATGATGCTGTTAATTCGACCGGCGGGATTGCGTTACCACTTTTATTATCTGCATTGGGTGTCAGCGATGTTGCCGGTATCTACACCGAACCGGATGGTATCTTCAAACATAACCCGGAACCCTTACCTGAACATCTGGGTGATATCTCCCGCTTTGTGGTAGAAACCAAATCCCATGTCGGATTTGTGGTTGACCCCGATGTTGATCGCCTGGCCATTATTTGTGAGAATGGAGAAATGTTTGGTGAAGAATATACGCTTGTTGCTGTTGCTGATTATATTTTATCGCACAAAAAAGGTTCTACGGTCTCCAATTTATCTTCAACCCAGGCTTTAAAAGATGTTACAGAACGATCTGGTTGTCAGTATTTTGCATCGGCGGTTGGCGAAGTGAATGTTGTTGCGAAGATGAAAGAAACCAATGCTGTAATTGGTGGTGAAGGAAATGGTGGTATTATTTATCCGGAACTGCATTACGGGCGTGATGCCCTGGTCGGGATCGCGCTTTTTCTGACACATCTGGCAAAATCCCGTAAAAAATGCAGTGATTTACGCGACTCGTATCCCTCTTACTTTATTGCGAAAAAGAAGATCACGCTTTCGCCTGAAATGAACGTAAAGGCCATTCTGAAAAGCATCAAAACACGATATAAATCATACCCGCTTAATGATATAGACGGATTGAAAATCATTTTCGACAATGACTGGGTACATCTACGGTCGTCGAATACTGAACCCATTATCCGGATTTATTCTGAAAGCGATTCCATGGTGAAAGCCGAAAAACTGGCCGGAAAAATAATGTCCGACATTGGTGAGATCATGCTTGAAAAATAAAAAATCCCTGTTATGCCTGCAAAACCTGTCAGAAAGAAAAAAGCGAAAAAGGTCCGCTACCGGAAAATTACCTTTAAAATCACGGATTCTCAGAAAAAACTTCTGGATAAGGTTAGCTTACGGCTTAAAACAACTCCGAACAGGTTGATGAAAAAGGCTATCAGGGAATATCTGATCCGATATAAAGATACCATTGCTGCAGATGATGTGGTAACGGCAAATCAGCTTAAACTCTTTGATGATGACATTTTTGAGGACGATGATCCGGAATACGATGGTGAGGATATTTCAGATGAAGAAGCAGATGATGATGAGGAAAAAGATGAGGAAGATTAATTCATTAATATCCTTGTAATCAATTATTTAGCTGCCGGTATAGGGCATCCGCTGCAAAATAGAACGACCCAGCGTAATTTCGTCAGTATACTCCAGTTCATCCCCGATGGCTACTCCGCGTGCAATGGTGCTGATTGTGATGGGTAAACTTTTGATCCGCTTGTAAATATAAAAGGAAGTTGTTTCCCCTTCAATACTGGAAGGTAGGGCCATTATCACTTCCTGAACAGAGTTTGTTTCAACATTGGTCACAAGATGTTCAATACTCAGATCCGACGGACTAATACCCTCAATCGGAGAAATTATACCTCCCAGAACATGATATCTGCCTGTATATTGCCGGGTATTTTCAATGGCCAGCACATCGCGGATATCCTGTACAACACACACCACAGCCGCATTGCGTCTTGGATCGGTGCAAATATGGCAGGTTTCATTATCGGAGATGTTGTGACACATCGTACAATAGCGGATTTCCTGCCGCATTTTAACGAGAGCATCGCTCAGATTCACCACGTCGGATTCCCGTTCACGCAATAAATGAAGTGCCAGACGCATCGCCGTTTTCTTACCAATGCCTGGCAGACGGGAGAGTTCATGAACGGCATTTTCCAATAATTTGGATGGAATCATGGGCTGAGTTGTTCAGAATTGCTAATTTTGATACAAATTTACGAATTTGAGCGTTGATATGATGTTCTGCCAAATTTTCCATGGGTTCACCCGTTTTCATTTAAATAATTGATATTCAAATGTTTGTATTTAAAAGACTTGCCATTATTTTTATATTCTATAGTTTTCTCTTTCAGCATACCGGTGTAAGTGCACAGGAGAAGACGCTGAATAAAACCGATTCAGCAGGCAGGAAGCAGGGATACTGGAAGAAGTTTGATGAAGAAGGCCATGTTAAATACGAAGGGAATTTCAAAGATAATATTCCGCTTGGTGAATTCCGGTATTTTTATCCCTCCGGTAAAGTGAAAGCCATTAACACCTATTCCCAAAAAGGCAAGGTAAGCTATACCCGCATGTTCGATGTAAATGGAAAAAAAATGGCTTTTGGTAAATTCAGGGAAGAAAAAAAGGACAGTACTTGGCAGTATTACAACGATCAGGAGCAAATCATTTCAGAGGAAACTTATCTGATGGGCATCAAGAACGGGGTTTACCGCACCTATTATCCGGGAGGAAAGGTCAATGAGGAAATTCATTATCTGAATGGCCTGAAAGAAGGGGAGTGGCTGCAATATTACTCTGATGGTATTTTAAAGCTTAAAGGGATATACGTAAAAGATCTTCTTCAGGGACTGACGCAGGTATTTTATCCCAATACTAAAGTCATGGTTTCAGGTACCTACAAAAACTCGCTGAAAGATGGGATCTGGATGTATTTTGATGAAACCGGCAAAGCACAGAAAAAAGAAATTTATGCCAAAGGCCACAAAATAAAAGAAGAAATCTACGATAAAAGCCTGATTGAGAAGGAAAAAGAAGAACACTTACCCGAGCGGTCTTCCAATGAGTTCAAATAAATCCTCAACCACTGTGCGCCCGGTTTTTCTCAAACGTTCAGGTGCTTGATGACCGTCGGCTACCAGTATGCATTTGCATCCAATTTCTGAAGCCACTTCATGATCATGAATGGTATCGCCAATCAACAAAGCGTTCTCTGGTGCAATATTCAATTCGCGGATGATCTTTTTCCCGTTCTCAATTTTGCCTTCTGCAAAATGATCCTGAATTCCCATTATAACCGAAAAGTATGATGTAATGCCTTTTTCTGCCAGAGATCGGTTCAGTGTTTGCTGTTCCATGGCCGATAAAACAGCCTGGGTGTATTGATTCAGCTTAAAATAATTCAATACGGGAATCACATCGGAGTGAAGCTGTAAATCCGACAAGCGGGAAAGGTATTCATCCATAAACTCGAAAGCAACCACATCATAAGGTTCCCGGGTAAAATCAAATCCGATTTCTTCATAATAGCGTTGAACCGGAAACCCGAAAAGTGTCTTATACCGCAAACGGTTCATTAACGGAAGCTGGCGGGCTTTCAGCAATACATTGATCGATTCAACACAGGCATCCACATCATTCAGAAGCGTACCGTTCCAATCCCAGATAATGGTTTTAATATCCTTCAGCATCAACGCATATCGTTAATTTCTGCTCCGGGATAATCCTTGGCATTAAAAATGAATTCGGTATCTGCCAGTTTTGCATTCGGAATAAACTTATTGATTTTGTAAGAATAGATACTTCCGTTCTTATCATAAACAGCAAAACTGACGATGGTTTTCAGCGCTTTATCAATTTCAATCCGAACTTTAAAAAAGGCTTTTCCTTTATTCGGTGTGAGGTCGATTACCTGTATGGTTTTGCCGTCTTTTGCAGATTCACTGATCAGTTTTGGTTTAAAATCCTTGATGTACGAACCATTAAAAATCCGGCTGGGAGTTACTGCATCCTCATTATCCTCCATACTGTTTATCTGCACTTCATTGGCGCTTTTGATATAAGTCCAGGTTGTGTTTTTGTTGAAAATAACCGTCTGTCCTGCGATATTCAGTTTGTAACGATCTCCTTTAATGAGGACAGTTCCGGTATAGCTGTCCGTTACTTTATTCGATTTGTTTTCAAGTCTGTATGTAAATTCAGCTTTAATGGATTCATAGGTTTTGGATTTGGTAACGACTTCGTCCAAAATGGCTTTGGCTTTAGCATCATTAACCTGTGCTGATAAATTAAATGGTAATAAATTGATTATCAGGCTAAAAGCCATGATCTGAAAAATACGTTTCATAATATTGTCTTAAAATTTTATTGATTTATCCTGATTAAAGTATGTCCTTCAAAATCTGTTCCAAATGTGTCATATCCTTAATTAATACTTCACGGGCTTTCGATCCTTCAAAGGTTCCGACTATACCCGCTGCTTCGAGTTGATCGATAATTCTGCCGGCCCGGTTATAACCCAGCTTCATTTTCCGCTGAAGAAGTGAAGTTGATCCCTGCTGATACTGCACGATCATCCGGGCTGCATCTTCAAACAATTCATCACGGTCCGAAAGATCCACATCCTTTTTCCCTTCTTCCCCTTCTTCAAAATATTCGGGCAAGTGATAAGCATCCGGATAACCACGCTGATTCCCGATAAAGTCTGTAATTTTTTCGATTTCTCCGGTATCCACAAAAGCGCATTGCAGGCGGATCAGGTCATTGCCTGTTGATAAAAGAAGGTCTCCGCGGCCAATGAGCTGATCGGCTCCACCGGTATCCAGAATGGTACGGGAATCGATTTTAGAAGTAACCCTGAATGCGAGTCGTGCCGGGAAGTTCGCTTTAATGGTTCCGGTAATGATATTCACAGAAGGACGTTGTGTTGCAATAACCAGGTGAATTCCAATCGCTCTCGCCAGCTGGGCAAGACGTGTAATCGGAGCTTCTATCTCTTTACCGGCTGTCATGATCAAATCCGCAAACTCATCCACAATTAACACAATATAGGGCAGATACTTATGACCGTTAAGCGGATTAAGCCTGCGGGCCATGAATTTCGTGTTGTATTCCTTGATATTCCTGACCTGGGCATCCTTAAGAAGATTATACCGGTTATCCATTTCGATACAGAGCGAGTTGAGCATCCTGACCACTTTGCGGATATCCGTGATGATCGCCTCGTCATAATCGGGTAGTTTAGCCAGATAATGACGTTCGATTTTACTGAAAAGCGTCAACTCCACTTTCTTCGGATCGACCATGACGAATTTTACTTCAGAAGGATGTTTTCTGTATAAAATCGAGGTAATAATGGCATTTAATCCAACAGATTTTCCTTGTCCTGTGGCACCGGCCATCAGTAAATGCGGCATTTTGGTCAGGTCAGTGACAAAACTTTCGTTCGAAATGGTTTTTCCGATACCAATCGGCAACTCAAACCCGGAGTTCTGAAACTTGTCGGACGAGATAATACTGCGCATGGACACGATTTCCGGGCTCTGATTCGGAACTTCAATTCCAATGGTTCCTTTACCCGGAATGGGTGCGATAATACGGATTCCGTAGGCTGATAAACTAAGTGCGATATCATCCTCCAGGTTTTTGATGCGGGAAATCCTGACACCGGGAGAGGGGACAATTTCGTACAAAGTAACTGTAGGTCCGATTGTTGCAATGATTTTATCAATCGAAATCTGATAATTATTCAGGGTCTGAACAATTTTGTTCTTGTTTTCTTCCAGTTCTTCTTTTTTTACGGTCCCGACACCGGCACTGTAATTATTCAACAGCTCAATCGGTGGAAACTGGTAAGATGATAAATCAAGCCGGGGATCATAAGGGGTGTCCAGATCAGGGATTCGGGTCCCGGTTTCAGCGATAAGTTCTTCAGAATCAGGGATGTTGTTCTGTTTGTTGTTTTCCGGCTCACTGATCCCTTCTTCATTGTTTACAGAAAATTCAACATGCTGCTTTGCCTTTGCAGGAGGTTTGTTGATGATGGTTTCTTCAATTAATACAGGTTCTTCTTCTGTTTCAACAACAGTTTCCGGTTTTTCTATCCTGACAATTTCTTCGGGTTCTTTTAAATTAAATTCAATGGTTTGTACTTCTTCCTGAATACCTTCCATAACAGGAGGTGCTGTAATATCCGGGATTATGGATTCACCTGTAACAGCTTCATCCTGTTTATGGAACATCCAGCGCAATGAAACATTGAATGCCAGTATCAGACAGGCAAGATAGAGGAAGAAGATTAAAATTCCCGCTCCCAGCTTACCGATAGCAGCAATGAGCCAGGTATTAACCAGATGTCCGTAAGAACCCCCAAGGATACTCAAATCGTTCGTTGGAAAAAGAAAATTTAAACCCACAGGAATTAAAACCAACAGAACAAAACTTACGATATAGGTTTTCCCGATCGGGAGTAGAATTCGACGAAATAATACCCACCATGAAATAACGAAAAGATTCAAGGGTAAAACAAAGCTAATCACACCAAACCACTGTTTGATAAATAAATGCGCCAATCCGGCACCAATTCTGCCTGTCCAGTTTTCAACAATAAGGCTGCTGTCAAAAAATATCCGGTTGAATCCAATTCCGGCTCCACTGAAAACATCATCACTTTTCCAGCTGCCGCTAACATACGAAATCATGGCTACTATCCAGAACAAGGAAAAAAGTAAACCAAATAGTCCTGCCAGTCGGATAAGTTTGGAAGGCCATGTGACGGCATTCCGGCTTTGTTTCTTCGGGGCTGCTTTGGAGCTTGCACCCGATTTTTTTGCCGGAGGTTTGGATTTTGTTTTTGACATAGGAATAATTAACAAGGTGCAAAAGTACAAAATTCAGGGATGAATATTTTTTGATTCAAAAAATCATATATATTTGTTCTGACATATTTTCAAATTTAACCAACCCAGAAAACCATGAAAAAAGCAGTTGTATTTTTTGTTTTGATATCGGCGTTCTTTTCTTCCTGTAACGAACGCACTGTCACCCTTCTTGATAAACCAGGATGTACAGATCCAAATTCTCTTAATTATGACCCCGAAGCTACTGTGGATAATGGAACTTGTGCCTTACCACAAAAGATTCAGATGGGTTTTGTTGTAGAATATACTGCCACCTGGTGTGGTCCTTGTGGTTCAAACGGAGCCCCAACCATGCATGGTCTGTATGAAATGGGAAATGTAATTGGTATTACAGCCCACGCTTCCGGTGATCCTATGCATATTCCGGCTTTGTATAACAGCTTTAATAGCTGTCGTCCTTCCGGAGGTGGAATTCCTGCTTTTTGGATTGGCGATAATAAAACAAGCAGCTCAGGTTCTATGCAATCATTACTTGACCGTACCCCGACTGCAGGTGTAACCTTTACTGCAACCAAATCAGGTAACAATATGGTTGTGAAGACGATGACTCAATTCTTCGAAGACAACACCGGTGACTTTTATTTAAGTGTGTATATCCTCGAAAGTGGAATCGATGGAACAACTGGAGAATATGAACAAAACGGAACTTCTGATCCTGAATACAAACACGATTTTGTTTTACGCGAAACCAATGTTCCAAATCAGGTCTATGGTGAATTAATTGCTACCGGCCCGGTTTCTAAAAATAAAATGGTTCGCAAAGATTACACCATTGCACTTGATCCTTCCTGGGATCAGAATGTATATGCAGTTGCCGTACTTTGGAGAAAAGTTGCTGGCGGTGCTGTTGAATTCGAATACGTTAACGGATGGGAGTGGGGTAGCCACCAAAGCCATTAATGAATTAATCGGAAAAGCTTATTCCATCTGATTTTATTCAGGAAAGATTTGTTCTTCTCCAGTGATAACCAGACAAATACAGCTTCTCCAACAATATGATCTTCGGGGACAAATCCCCAGAAACGGGAGTCAGCAGAATTATGTCTGTTGTCTCCCATCATCCAGTAATAGTTTTGTTTGAACGTATAAGAGGTGGCCACTTTTCCATTTATGAAAATCTGGCCATCTTTAATTATAATTTCATTGTCCTCATAAACGTCGATCAGTTTTTTGTATAATGCGATGTTATCCATCGACAAATTAATTGTCACACCTGCTTTTGGAATAGTGAGAGGACCATAATTGTCTTCATTCCATTTGAAATGTGCGGTATCATGCGGAAAAATCGGAGAATATGTCTCACCTTTTGCACGGAGTAGCGGTGTTATCTGTTTCACGTTGCTCCAGTTTTCAACTTCATTTTTCATGGCGCCGGTAAGCGGTAAAAAGTATCGACCGTTGCCGTCAATCAATTGACCTTCATTGATATTAAGTTTTTCAAGTGCTTTCGGGTTAAGCATGGATCCGTCGGTTGTAATGTCGTAGTTATATTGCATTTCTTCCGGATTTTCTGCCGGTTTCCCATTCACAAACAGCTGACGATCAACAACTTTAATCTCATCACCGGGAATACCCACACAACGTTTGATATAATTTTCGCGTTTGTCAGGCGGACGGGCTGTAACCTTGAAATTCTGCCAGACAGCGCTGCGCCCCATACCGGGCTGATATTGATCACCTGCATAGGAACGCATCTCATTTTCAGCATCCCGTACAATCTGATAATAATCCTCATTTTGTCTTTCCAAAACCACGGTATCACCACTTGGATAATTAAAAACTACAACATCATTGTTCTTAATCTTCTTTAAACCCGGAAAACGATGGTAAGGCAGTTTAATCCATTCAACATAAGATTTTGTATATTTTGTCAATGGAAGGGTATGATGCGCAAAAGGAAATGCGATCGGCGTATTCGGAATTTTTGGGCCATAACTGATTTTGCTGACAAAAAGAAAATCACCAACCAGCAATGATTTTTCCATCGACGAGGTCGGGATGGTATATGCTTCAATCAGAAAAGTACGGATAATGGTGGCAGCAATGACTGCGAAAATGATGGCATCAGTCCATTCTCTGACGAAACCTTTCTTAAAAACCGGTCGATTATCAGGATCTACATAAACAGCGTTTGCCTGCCAGCCCAGCCAGGGCAGATATGCAAATGGGAAAATAACAGAAGCAGCCTGCTCAGCCAGCCCGAATTTCCCGTAACATTTTACAAGTTCAACAACCATCAACATGATAACGAAGACGTTAATGAACGGGATCATCAGAAAAATATACCACCAGAGTGGTTTCTTAATGATCTGCAGCCAAATATAAAAGTTATAGAAAGGAATCAGCGATTTCCAGCCTTCAACTCCGGCTTTTTCAAATAATCGGTATATCCCGACGGCGGATAAGGCAAAGAATATTACAAATACAATAAAATAAATACTCATAAGGGTTAAAAATTAATAATGGGTAACGTTTGAAGTTCAGGTTTAGTATTTATTCAAACTTAATAAATCCTTCATTTCATAATAGCCTTTTCGTCCGGCAATCCATTCTGCAGCCATAATGGCTCCCAGAGCAAATCCTTTACGGCTTTTTGCCGTATGTTGAATCTGTATACTGTCGAAAGCTGATTCATAGGTGACAATATGGGTTCCCGGGACATTTTCTTCCCGCAATGATTTGATTTCCAACTCATTGATATTGGTCTTTTCCTTCGACCAGTTGTTAAGGTTTTCCATATTCAGAACAATATCATTGGCTAATACGATCGCTGTTCCACTGGGTGAATCCAGTTTGGTAGTATGATGAATTTCTTCAATATCGACTGTGTAATCTGACTGCTTATTCATAAGTCTTGCCAGTAACTTATTGATTTCAAAGAATATATTGACACTCAGGCTGAAATTTGACCCAAAAAACAGGCTTTGATCCAGTTCTTTACATCGATTCTTAATCAGTTCATGTTGATCCAGCCAGCCTGTTGTTCCGCAAACAACAGGAAGGCCATTGTTAAAACATTGCAGGATATTGGAAACAGCTGTTTCAGGCGTACTGAATTCAAGTGCAACATCAGCCAGACTAAGATCAGCCTCTGCCCAATCATTTTGATCATCGATAATCAGAACAACATGATGACCACGGTCTGCGGCTAATTTTTCGAGTTCTTTGCCCATTTTGCCATAACCAATCAGCGCAATATTCAACGGTTTATTTATTGTGTCAGTTTCCATGATATAGGGAATCTACTTGAATTGAAAGCTTAGAGATAGTTGAAAAACAGGACGTTGCGACCCTTTGATTGAATAAAATTCAGGTTGCCATTGCATACTCAGATTATCACTGATGTCATAATCAAACAAATGAGCATCCACTGCTGCATCCACAACATTCAGGACATACCATACAGACGTAAGGATGTAGGTCAGATCCCGGTTTCTTCGATAATAATCACGCCCTTCGAGCAAAGAGGCCAGAGGATATTTATCTGCATAATCATTATAGAGAGTTGAATCCGGAGATGAAGCAGCCTTAAAGGAGTAGGCATCTCTGAATTTTACGTACTCGGTATTGTTTGAATGGATAAAGTAAATGAGTGTTCCGAATCCTGCATAAATAACAGGAATTTTCCAGTATTTTTTGTTGTAGGCTTGTCCGGCTCCCGGCAGGATGGCCGAATACAAGGATGCCTTGTTGGCAGAATGAATAACAGGTTTCGTTTCCTGAGAAATGGACTGCAAAGAATACGTTATTAAAAAAATCACAAACAATACCCGGAATGGTAATATAAACCTGCGATTTTTCGTGTTCAGATCAATTGGCATTCAAATAATTATGAAAAATGATCCATGAATTTCCGAAGTTCTTCCTCATCCTTTATGGTAATGATCAGGCTTCCTTTCCCTTTATTATTTAACCGCAGGTCGAATTTCGAGCTTAACTTCGATTCCAGATGTGCTTTATAGGGATGAAACTGCCTGGGAAGTTCTTCCTTCTTTTTGGGTGGTTTCTCAGGCTCCTGTTTATTGAGGTTTTGAACAATCTGTTCAACATCTCTGACACTCAGTTTTTTAACAAGAATATTCTTTAAAATGGCAAGTTGTGTTTCCCGGTCATCAATATTGATCAGGGCACGTGCATGTCCCATCGAAATCTGATCATCCCGGAGAGCAACCTGCAATTCAGCCGGTAAGCGGAGTAATCTCAGATAATTGGTAACAGTCGAACGGTTTTTTCCAACTTTCGAACTAAGCTCCTCCTGCGTATAACTGCACTCATCCAGGAGCCGCTGAAAACTGATGGCGATTTCAATGCTGTTCAGGTCTTGTCGCTGGATATTTTCAACCAGTGCCATTTCGAGTAGCTGATTGTCATCAACCGTGCGTATATAAGCAGGTATGGATTCCAGTCCGGCTAATTGAGCAGCCCGGTAACGTCGTTCGCCACTAATCAGCTGATATTTATCTTCCCCGGTTTTCCGAATTGTAACAGGCTGAATAATACCTTGTTCTTTTATGGATTGTGCAAGCTCTGTTAAAGCAGTTTGCTCAAAATCTGTGCGCGGTTGAAGCGGATTTGATTCGATTTGACTGATTGCGATTTCTGCAATTGACCAAAACGGTCCTTTTTGTTCACCTTCCAGTGCGGTATTTTCCTCAACAGCAGGATCGAGTAGGGCACTGAGGCCTCTGCCAAGGGCTTTCTTTTTAGGATTCATCTTCAGTTGAAATTTGTTTGTCTTCAGCATTCACACGGGTCAGTTCATTCCGCTGGAGAATTTCACGGGCAAGGTTCAAATAATTTGTTGCTCCTTTGCTTTGAATATCATGCATAATGATGGTTTCTCCAAAACTGGGGGCTTCACCAAGTTTAATATTCCGGTGAATAAGGGTGTCAAAAACAAGATCTTCAAAGTGGGTTCTGACTTCTTCAGCAACTTGTTTTGATAATCGGAGTCTGTGATCATACATTGTCAGTAAAATCCCTTCAATTTCAAGAATCGGATTCAGTCTGCTTTGTACAATTTTAATGGTATTCAGAAGCTTCCCAAGTCCTTCCAGAGCAAAATATTCACATTGAACAGGAATAATAACAGAGTCAGCAGCAGTCAGTGCATTCACAGTAATAAGTCCCAGAGACGGCCCGCAATCAATAATAATGAAATCATATCGGTCACGGATTTTTTGAATCGCTTTGCGCATAAGTTTTTCGCGATTCGGCATGTTAATGATCTCAATTTCAGCTCCAACCAAATCAATATGGGCAGGAATCAAATCAAGATTGGGTGTACTGGTTTGCAGAATAATATTATTGGGATCCACATCTTCTATAACACACTCGTAGATGCTTGTTTTTATATTTTTCGGATCGAATCCGACTCCGGAAGTTGCATTGGCCTGGGGATCAGCATCGATCAGCAAAGTCCGGTGTTCCAGAACAGCCAGACCCGCACTGAGATTTATGCTGGTTGTAGTTTTGCCTACTCCGCCTTTCTGGTTTGCAATAGCAACAACTTTTCCCATTCTTTAAAAGAGTTAATGATGTTTTATTCGTATTTTATGAAAAAAGCTGTCCATCAGGGACAGCTTGGGTTTTCTTAATTTATTTTATACTGCTACTGACCGAATTCACGATCAAGATCTTCAAAATCAACAGTAGTGTGTTCAGTAGGAATAATATGTTCGTCATCATCGATGCGTTCCGGAACTTTGCCGGTTTCAATGAATTCAATAACATCATTTAAACCATTTGAGAATTTCTCAAAATCTTCTTTATAAAGGAAAATTTTGTGCTTTTCATAAAAGAACTTCCCCTGATCATTGCTAAACCTGCGTTTACTTTCTGTAATTGTCAGGTAAAACTCATCTGATTTTGTTGCTTTTACATCGAAAAAATAGGTTCTTTTTCCAGCTCTTACTGCCCGGGAGAATATCTCCTCTTTCTTGTCTTGGTTCTCAAACTCTTCCATGGTTCCCTAATGAAATTCAATTGAGGCAAAAATAATGAATTTAACGCTACAACCATCATCCATAAAAAAAAATAAACCTGTTGAATAAATTCCTTATTTAGTATTACTTTTGCCGGCTCAATAATATGTTCATTGAATGTTAAGTAGAAGGCATTTCAGAGTTAAAGCATTACAGGCGATCTATGCCTTTCAGACTTCAGAAACCCGAGATCTGTTACAAGGGGAGAAATTTTTACAGTCAAGTCTGGATAAATTACACGAGTTGTATATTAATCAATTATCTTTTCTGGTTGAACTGGCAGATTTTAACCGGATCCGCAGTGATGAAGCCAAAAATAAATATTTCCCGACTGAGGAGGAGATAAATCCCAATATGCGGTTTGCCAATAATAAGGTATTATTAAAACTTACCGAAAACAGGGATTATCAGCGGTATTATGAAAAATACCATATAAATTGGGTCACCGAGCTTGAACTCATTAAACGTGTTACCAGTGAAATCCGGGAATTGAAAGAATACTCAGATTTCATGGCTTCACCGGATGATTCCTGGAATGCCCATCAGCAAATCATCATGGATCTCATTCGCAATTATTTTGCACTGAATGATTCACTGGATGATTATTACGAAGATAAAAATATTTTTTGGTCAGCAGACTATGAAACTTCTCTCATGATGGCCATGAAGGCTGTCAGAGATCTGACCGAAGATGCTACAGACATGTTTGATCTTCCTGGAATATTTGATGAAGATCCTGATCAGGCCAGGGAAGATCGGGCGTTTATGTTCGATTTGTTCAAAAAAACCATCATGTATAGTGATGAATATGAGTTGCTTATCGCGAATGCCCTGGATAACTGGGAATTGGAGCGTATTGCCTCCATGGATAAACTTTTAATCAAAATGGCTTTGTGTGAGTTACAGCATTTTTCCAATATTCCTGTTAAGGTAAGTATGAATGAATATATCGAAATTTCGAAATTCTTCAGTACTCCCAAAAGCAGTCAGTTCATAAATGGTATTCTGGATAAATTGCTTGAAAACATGAAGGCGGCAAACAAGATTAAAAAACGTGGTAAAGGCCTCATGGAATAAAACCGGCACTTTTTATTACCTTTGTCTATTCTTTTAAAGCAGATGAAAAATAGTTCATATTTAAGTATTCTCCTGATATTCACTTTGTTGATAGTTGTATCATGCAATAACAACAAAAATGAAGGTGAAAAATTGCTTCCGGCTGATATCGTGGATAATCCGGCTTCTGCTACTTCAAAAATGGATACTTCCGGCTTACCGGTGTTGCAGTTCGAGAAAAAGGATCATGATTTCGGTTCTCTTTGTGAAGGCGAAACCGTGAGCTTTGGCTTCAAATTTAAAAATTCAGGGAAATCAGACCTGCTTATTTCAAAAGTATCAAGCAGTTGTGGTTGTACCGTTACGGATTATCCTAAAGATATTATTAAACCAGGAAAAGACGGAGTGATCTCCGTTACTTTCAAGAGTGAAGGCCGCAAAGGCATACAGAATAAAACCATAACTGTTTTAGCTAACACTCAGCCTAATATTCATATGCTTTCTATACTCGCCATGATTAAACCTTGTAAATAATTTTAAAAACCAATATCTATGTACAATTTGCTTTACATCTTATTAATGGCTCCACCGCAGGAGGGCCAGAAATCAAATCCCCTGATGACATTCCTGCCTTTGGTGTTAATTATTGTTGTTTTCTACTTTTTCTTTATCCGTCCTCAAATGAAAAAGACGAAAGAACAAAAGAAATTCCGTGAGGCTATTAAAAAGGGTGACAAAATCATCACCATTGGCGGGATTCATGGTAAAATTGCTGAAATACAGGAAACTACCTTCACTATTGAAGTTGAAGGCGGAAACAGATTGCGTATCGAAAAGTCAGCAGTTGCCATGGACAATACTGCTCAACTGACTGAAAGTAAATAATTCTATAAAATGGGCAACGGCACCTCCTTTCGTTTTCGGGGACCTCTCGCCGTTTTTCTCTATTGCCTGATCATTGCGGGTTCGCTATGGTTGGTAATCAGATTGTCTGGAACTTATAATAGTGGTGTTCACCTGCAATTGCGCTTTGTGAATATCCCTGAAAACTATGCACTGGTACAACCCGTTGATTCGGTTGTGACCATTAAACTTCATGCTCAGGGGTTTAAAATTTTGTCGCTGGAGTTTTTCAGTATTCCCAAACCGCTGTATATTGATGTATCAAAGATCAGATATGAAAAATCGGAGGGACGACGGAATTACAAGTTAAACATGAATAAGCTCACTGCACTTGTAATGGAAATGAACGACATTCAGTCTGAGTTTATAGGCTTTGAACCAGATACAATATATTTTAAAGCTGATCCGATTACAAGGAAAAAGGTATCCGTAATCCCGCTTACAAATCTGCAGTTCGAGAAGGGATATGAAGCTGATGGACCAATAATTGTAAAACCTGACAGTGTTGAGCTTTTTGGTACTGCCAATCAACTCCTTGATATTTTTGTAGTAAAAACCACAGAAGTAGCTCTGAAAAAGCTGAACAAATCCCAAGAGATTGAAGTGGAGATACAAAAGCCAATGAATGGCAAAGTAAACGTTAAACCCGGGCATGTTAAACTTCTGATTGGAGTTAAGCAAATGCCGGAATAATTTGTTTTAGCATGTTAATTATTGGTCTTACCGGATCTATTGGTAGTGGAAAATCTACTGTTGCTGATATTTTTAAATCACTGTATATTCCTGTTTATCAGGCAGATGATGCTGGTCGTAGACTTTTGGAATCTTCTTTTGTTAAAAGAAGTCTGCTGGTTAAGTATGGAGATGAAATTATCGATACAAACGGCATGGTTAACAGGCAAAAATTAGCCGGAATCGTTTTTAACGATACTTTTGAGTTAAAAAAATTAAATGCTCTGATTCATCCACTTGTACTGGCTGATTTTCAGTGTTGGTTACAATTGCATCACGCTGCTCAATATTGCATTCATGAAGCCGCAATTCTGGTTGAGAGTGGTCTGGCAAATCAATTTGACAAACTAATTGTTGTAACAGCTCCTGTAGAAATCCGCCTGGCAAGAGTTATGAAACGCGACAATGTGAATCAGGATCAGGTTTTAGCCAGAATGAAGAATCAACTTCCTGATGAGGATCGATTGAAAGTTGCTGATTATCAAATCCTGAATGATGGTGAAACAATGATTCTTCCTCAGGTTTTAAACATTCATCGTGAAATTCTTACATTGATATAAGTATATGATACGAATTTGTAAATTTGCTACCTAAACCTAAGACAAAAAGAAAATGGAAGAAATTTATTTAGGAATTGGCTCACGGGTTATTCATCCGGAATTCGGAAACGGAGTTGTTATTCAGGTCAGACCGGATACATATGAGATTGCATTTATTGATTTAGGAATCAAACAGATAAAACGGTCATTTCAGAATTTTGAAATCATAGAGGCTACTGAAGAGGAACGTGATCTGATTAGTTTTGAAAAAGTTAACCGAATATTTCAAAACCTGTTAAGAAATATAACCGACATCCAGGAAATTGCACCCATTGGTAAGAAATGGCAGGGTGGAAAAATAATTCTGGAGCCGGGTGATAAAAATTATGTCGGAAAAGAAATTCCAATGGATGTGTTTTTTCATAAAATCGTCATGGTCCGCGACCGGCTTCGTGTTCTTGAACAACGCGTTAATGCAAGCGAACTGACAGATGAGGAAAAGGTTAATATTCAGCAATATATTACCCGCATATACGGGAGTCTGACCTCTTTCAATGTTTTGTTTGCAGACAAGAAGGATCATTTTATTGGAGAAAAAAGTGAATAATATTTAATATTACAACCCTATGCTGTTTGATTTAGAAGTTATCCGTAAGGTTTATGAAAAATTTCCTGAACGTATTCAGGCTGCCCGTGCTGTTTTAGGTAAACCACTTACATTGAGTGAAAAAATATTATATGCTCATCTGTTTGATAGTAAGACAGACAGGGCATATGGCAGAGGAATCGACTACGTTAATTTTGCACCCGACCGGGTTGCCATGCAGGATGCAACTGCACAAATGGCACTGTTGCAATTTATGACAGCCGGACGGAAAAGCACAGCAGTCCCGAGTACTGTCCATTGCGACCACCTGATTCAGGCCAAAACAGGCTCAGAATCAGATCTTTCTGAAGCTTTACAACAGAATAAGGAAGTTTATGATTTTCTGGAATCCGTATCTTCAAAATATGGTATCGGTTTCTGGAAACCCGGCGCCGGCATTATTCATCAGGTTATTCTTGAAAATTATGCCTTCCCCGGAGGAATGATGATCGGTACGGATTCGCATACAGTGAATGCTGGCGGATTGGGAATGATTGCAATAGGTGTTGGTGGTGCCGATGCCGTGGATGTGATGGCAGGCATGGCCTGGGAATTGAAAATGCCAAAACTGATTGGAATAAAACTGACTGGCAAATTAAACAACTGGACATCCGCAAAAGATGTGATCCTGAAAGTGGCCGGCATTCTTACAGTAAAAGGCGGAACAGGCTGTATTGTCGAATATTTTGGCGAAGGTGCAGATAGTTTATCAGCAACAGGCAAAGGAACGATTTGCAATATGGGTGCAGAAATAGGTGCCACTACATCAATCTTCGGATATGATGAAAAGATGAAAATCTATCTCGAAGCAACAGGCAGGAGTGAAGTGGCTGTTCTGGCAGAAGGGATTAAAGAACATTTACGTGCTGATCAGGCAGTATTGGACAATCCGTCAGCATATTATGATCAGTTAATAGAAATAGACCTGAATACGCTTGAACCCTATATCAACGGACCTTATACTCCGGATGCAGCCAGTCCGATATCCGAGTTTGTAAAACTGGTTAAAGAAAAGGATTATCCGCTTGTCCTTGAAGTAGGTCTGATCGGATCCTGTACCAACTCGTCATATGAAGATCTCACCAGAGCAGCCTCACTCGCACGTCAGGCAAATGAAAAAGGATTAAAAGTAAGTACCGAATTTATTATTACTCCGGGCTCAGAATTGATTCGGTATACTGCTGAAAGAGATGGTATACTCGCTGATTTTGAATCGATTGGAGGTGTTGTTATGGCCAATGCCTGTGGCCCCTGCATCGGCCAGTGGAAACGTCACATGGACGATCCAAACCGTCGGAACAGCATCATTACCTCCTTTAACCGCAATTTCGCCAAACGCAATGATGGGAATCCCAATACACACGGCTTTGTTGCTTCGCCAGAAATTGTAACAGCTTTGGCTATTGCAGGTCGCATGGACTTTAATCCTTTAACCGATAAACTGCAAAATACAAATGGAGAATGGGTGAGTCTCGATATTCCGCAAGGTATAGAACTCCCGCTGCAAGGCTTTGATGTTGAGGATATGGGATTTCTTCCACCTGCCGGAAACCCCGACGAAATTCAGGTTGTCGTAAAACCGGATTCTGAAAGACTTCAGTTATTGCAGGAATTCACACCATGGGATGAAAAAGACATAAATGGTCTCCATCTCCTGATTAAAGCTAAAGGCAAATGCACTACCGACCATATCTCTATGGCAGGTCCATGGTTGCGTTATCGTGGCCACCTTGATAATATCAGCAACAATATGCTGATTGGTGCGGTGAATTTCTTTAATGAAGAAACAAACAGTGTCAAAAATCCTATCACTGGTGCATATGGCGAAGTTCCTGCTGTTGCCAGAGCACTGAAAGCTGCCGGAAAAGGTTCAATTGTTGTTGGTGATGAGAACTATGGCGAAGGCTCCTCCCGTGAACATGCCGCCATGGAACCCAGACACCTGGGAGTCAGAGCTGTTTTGGTGAAATCATTTGCCCGTATTCACGAAACAAACCTTAAAAAACAGGGAATGCTTGCATTAACTTTTGCTGACAAGGAAGATTACCTGAAAATCAAAGAAGCAGATGTGATTGATATTGTGGGTTTGAGCAATATTACTCCAGGTAAGCCACTGGTAATCAGACTTAATCATAAGGATGGTACACAAGAAGAATTCAATGTTTTGCATTCTTACAACGAAGGTCAGATCGAATGGTTAAAGGCCGGGAGTGCGCTAAATTTGATTCGTCGGACTCAGGCTTAATTAAATTTATTTTCTGATTTTTTGTTTCTGCGTGCTGCTTGTGATTAATTTCATGGCCTAAAATTATATGCTATGAAAAAATCAATCCGCGGTCTTGCATTTATTTTGCCAGCCATATTTTTGCTAAATTCTTCCTGCGATCCAATCTGCATGGAAGGTACAGGTCCTTTAAAGAATGAAATTCAAACAGTTAAACCATTTAGTGGGATACGGTTGAAAGTAGCCGGAGAACTGATTGTTGAACAAGGCCCGGTTCAGGAAGTAAGTATAGAAGTTCAGGATAATATCCGGAAGCTAATCAAACTGGATGTTAAAAACGAAACCCTCGAAATAGAGAATACCGAATGCATTGGTTCCAACGAAGGAATAATTATTCATGTAATTGCGCCGGAAATCAATAAACTGATTATTAGTGGTTCCGGGAAAATAAGTTCCAAAGGGAAGCTAACAGCCAATCATATGGAATTTGGGGTGAACGGATCCGGCTATATTGAAGCTGAGGTTGATGTAAAAAGCCTTTATGCCGGCATAAAAGGTTCTGGTGAAATTGTTTTAAAAGGCAACGCTGCCCAGCAAAATATTAAGGTAATGGGTTCTGGTAACTATAAAGCCATCGACCTGGCAACAATAACTGCTGAGGCAGGAATTGACGGCTCAGGAGAAATCAGTGTATATGTTCTTGAAAAACTTAAAGCCGTAATTAACGGCTCCGGAAATATTCATTATAAGGGAAGTCCGGAAATTCAAACCAAGGTCAATGGTTCCGGCTTTGTGAACAAGATTGAATAAAAAAAAGAGGCTGCCAGTAATGACAGCCTCTTTTTTTTATCGAAAATCAGGATTACTGAATCATGATTTTTTCTTCAAGGAGGGATTTCGATCCGCTAACTCTCAGGTAATAAATACCTTTTGGCTGATTGCTGAGATCGAGTGATTTTGTGTAAGTTGTTGAACCGGCAGCTACGTTTTCGACGTAAACATTTTGTCCGATGCTGTTGAAGATGGTAACAGTAACGTCTTCTGTTACGTTATTCAGGTTCAGTTCGAATAATCCATTGGATGGGTTTGGATTAACGCTCAAATTCAAACCGTCAATGTTATCAATACCAATACAATTTTGAACAGTGATTGTTCCGGTTCCTTTGCTTTCACAACCGTTCTCTGTATAAGTATAGGTAATTAAAATCGGAGGACCAATCAGGTTGAAAAGCGGTGTAAATATTCCGGTAGCTGAATTTACGCTGGTTCCGGAATAGGTTCCATTGGCAGGTGCTCCACCGGTTAATGAATAGGGCTGAGCATTGTAGCAAATCTGTGAAATTGGCAGATTCAGTGTAACAACAGGTGTTGCATTGACTGTAATGGGTTGTGAGGCAGAATTTGTACAACCACCGACACTTGCAGTGTAGGTAATTACATGTGTTCCGACTCCGGCAGTTGCAGGATTGAATTGGTTAGCTGAAATACCGGTACCTGTATATGTTCCATTTGCAGGACTTCCGCCACTCAGTGTAAAGGCTCCTGTTCCACTACAGGTAGCAGCAAATGGATCCAAAGTTACAGTTGGAGCTGCAACAACAGTAATAACCTTACTGAATTGTGGTCCGATACCGCAGGTGTTAATACCCTTTACAGAGAGGTAGGCAGTTCCTGTATAGGTAGGATCCCAGGTTACAATGGCATTGATTGTATTTCCAGTCACTGAGCCTGCAGTAGAAGGAATGATAGACCATGTATAAGAATTGGCGTTGGTTGATGCGCCTGCAGTGTAAGCTGTTGTAGCAGTGCCCTGACAAATAGAAGCAGAACCTGTAACACCTGTTGGAACACCTGGTAAAGGATTGATCGTAACAGTACCGTCGTTGAGAGTTTTCAACATAGTTGCACCGCCAATTGTAAGGAATGAAGAAGCCGTATTATTCCAGGAAAGTGTACCGTTACCGGCAGTTGCTGTAAATTTAAGATCCAGGAGTACACCAGCACCGATATTCAGGATTTGTGTTCCTGTGTAAGAAATGGTAATTTCTGTTGCAGTATTGGTAACTGAAAGTGTACCGGCAGCTGTGATAGCAGAATTAACATTCTGGATTCCTGTGTAAATTAGGTTAGCCGGATGGTTTAATACAAGAGTAAAACTTCCGATATTGTTGAAATCGCCAACAGCAACCGGAGCAACAATAAATCCGGGGCAACTGGTAATAACAGCAGCATTTGCAATAACCGGGATTAAAGCAATTACAGAAAGAGTAGCAGGTTCGCTATAACCAATTCCGCAAATACCATTTAAGGCACAACGATACTGATATGAGTTCATTCCTGTTGTGATATTGCTAATTTCAAGAATATAGGTATCAACACCATTATAAGTAGTATTATTCGAAAGAGCAACCCAGCCACTTCCGTCATTTACTTCCCATTGATAGGAATTACTAAGAATAGCAGTTACTTCAAATTGTTTGTTTTCACCTGGGAAAGCAGTAACATCAACTGGATCAGCAATTACAAGTGGTCCTTCTGAAACAACTGCACCATCTACGAATAATGTAGGAATGCCAACACCATTTATATTGGTGTAAACACCACTTCCTCCTGTTAAATCCCAGGTAAGATCACTATAGTTGTTATTGTAATGGAAAACATACTCAACCAAAATGCTGCCATCTGCAATGGTAGCAGGAGTTACACTAAACCAACCAAGGTTAATAGCACCTACCAGATCATTAACGAGAAGCATACCACTTGAAAGAGCAGGATGGCTATTCTGATACGACAAGTAAGTTAATGCATTTGCATCATAATTCAATTTCAGGGATACTGAAGCTACATCAATAAATTGACTAACAGTAATGGGTACATTAACATTACCTCCGGGGCAGGTATTTACATATCCGGCATTGGTAACAATGGTTCCCAGAGGAGCGATTGTGAGCATGGCTGGATTTGAGTTTCTACTAACATTACATTGCCCACCGGTTACCACGCAACGGTAAAGATTACCGTTAAAATTCATGTTTGTATTGAAAATGCTCAACATTGCAGTATTGCTGCCGGTATAGTTGGAGGCATTGTCAGTCAAATTATTCCAGGTTGCACCTGAATTGGTACTTTCCTGCCATTGAAAGGTATTGGTATTCTCAGCATTAACCATAAACATTGCAGAAGCTCCTATGGTTGTAGCAGCAGCAACAGGCTGTTGGGTAACAATGGGGGCGCTTCCGGCAAGACCAATGGATCCGTCAACAAATGTTGCAGGTAAGGGATTGCCAATAGTATCGCTGAACTGACAGCTGCCCGGGGTTAAAACATCCCAGTCCAAACCGCAACTTCCTCCATTGTATGTGAAAACAACTTCTGTAAGGGTGGTATTCCCTAAGGATGTCGGAGCGTTACTAAACCATCCGATAAGAATTTGATTATTTACACTATTGCTAAGGAAAACGCCATTACTTGTCAACCCTGTATTGGTATTCTGAAATGAGTTAAAGGTAAGAACAGCCGGATCAAAGGAATAAATGAGAGCAAAAGAACTGACATCATTAAAGTTAGTTACGTTAACAGGAACAACAATAACATCATCAGGACAAGCGCCAAAATCACCAAGAGTTGCAACAATATCACCACCTCCCGGAGATACCGAAAGCATTGCGTAGTTTGAGGTAACAGTCTGGTTACATGTGTTTTCTGCAGCAATACAACGATACCAATATCCGGAGAATGATAAAGGAGCATTCAGGATTGAAAGGGAAGAAGTGCTAACATTGTTGTAGTTGATTCCATTATTCAGGTTACTCCAGGTAGTTCCACTGTTTGTACTTACCTGCCATTGAAAAGTATTTGCGTTGCTTGCATTAACTGAGAAAGAAGCACCCGTATTTTCAATAATTGTCTGGTTTCCCGGATCGGTTATAATGACCGGAGCCAGTGCATTGGTATTAACTCCGCCATCGATAAACACAGAGGGGAGGACACCCTGAACAAGGTTAGTGAATTCACAAGCTCCGGGAAGCAATGACCAGCCAAGTGCGGAATTTCCACCAATGTAATTGAAGTTAAGATTGATAAGGTTACCGGTGCCAAGATTGACTACCCCGATTGAATTGAATTCAACAAAAACCTGACCTGCTGTTGAAGTAACGTTTAAAGTCCCGCCAGAAAGTCCTGAATTTACAGATGAAAAACTGCTGTAGGTTAATACTGCAGGATTGTAATTTAATTTCATACTGAAATAAGAAAAATTATCTCCGTCAGTAATCGTAACCGGCACAGATACCTGAGAACCAGGACATCCGGTTGTATTGGCCGCATTAACCAGAATGTTTGTGGTAACAGATGTAACAGTAAGAATACCTGCAGTACTGGTGGCACTTTGGTTACATCCGGTTTCTGAACAAATACAACGGTATGATAAATTATTCATCGAAAGGGTGGCATTCGTAATCATCAGCTGATTTGTTGTTGCACCCTGATAGGTAGCATTATTGGAGACATCAGTCCAGTTTAATCCATCAGCACTGTATTGCCATTTGTAGGCTGTAGCATTTGTGACTGTCACTAAAAATGAGGTATTGCCGCCGTTTGCAACAGTGGCATTTGAAGGTTGTCCACTGATATTAATCGGTAAACCGCCCGGGGAAACACTTCCGTTTATCCAGGTTGCATTCAATAAGTTTCCTGATAAATCACTGTATGAACAATTACCGGAGGTAGCCAGATCCCAGGTCAATGGAGAAGTGCCTCCTAAGTAACTGTAATTAAAGGTAAAAAGGGTAGATCCACTGGCCAGATTAAGCGGAGCCAAACCAAAATAGGCCGCTTTAATCTGATTTGCTGATGGATTTACAAGCAAAAAACCACCTGATAGTCCAGGATTGTTCGTATAACTTGTGTAGTTCAATACTGACAAGTCGAATTCAAGTGCCAATGAAATAGAAGCCACATTCGCGAAGTCTGTTACAACAACAGGCACACTGACCGGATTTCCCGGGCAGGCGGTGACCACAGGGGCCGTTGTAATTATGTTTTGGGCCTGAGTTACTCCGGTAAGAAGAACCAGTCCCGCAACAAATAATAAAGCAGTAAAAATTTTTGCTCTCATGAAAATTAATTTATTAGGTTAATGATTTTTTTTTCAACTTGCAAAGCATAATAAGGCAAAATTAATTTGATAATTTGAATTTACAATATTTCTGTCTTAAATTTACCTGATCTTTCGTTAATTATTCAATAATCTATAGTGTTTTACCAAAAAAACCAATTCTTATGAAAATCGCAATCGTTGGAACAGGATACGTGGGGTTAGTAACCGGTACTTGTTTCGCAGAAGTGGGAATCGATGTTACATGTGTTGACATTGATCTGAAAAAGATAGAAAACCTTAAAAAGGGTATTATCCCAATCTATGAACCAGGTTTAGAGGAATTGGTTGCCCGGAATGTTGAAAAAAACAGGTTGCATTTTTCAACAGACCTGGGTAGTATTCTCGACGGTTGTGAGGTAGTCTTTATCGCAGTAGGTACTCCACCCGATGAAGATGGAAGTGCTGACCTGAAATATGTTCTTGAAGTATCCAGAACTGTCGGGAAATACATGGATGATTATTTGCTTGTTGTAACCAAAAGTACAGTTCCCGTTGGAACAGCAAAAAAGGTAAAAGCAGCGGTTGCCGGAGAATTAAAAGCCAGAGGTGTTGAAATTCCCTTCGATGTTTCCTCCAATCCTGAATTCCTGAAAGAAGGCAATGCAATAGATGATTTCTTAAAACCGGATCGTATTGTTGTCGGAATTGAATCAGAACAGGCTGAAGCCACTATGAGACGGCTCTACAAACCATTTACACTCAACGGACATCCTGTTATATTTATGGATATTCCTTCTGCTGAAATGACTAAATATGCCGCCAATTCAATGCTTGCTACTAAAATCAGCTTCATGAATGATATCGCTAACCTTTGTGAAATCATGGGTGCTGATGTGAATATGGTCAGAAGAGGGATCGGAAGCGATAGCCGGATTGGGAATAAATTTATTTATCCCGGTGTCGGATATGGAGGATCATGTTTTCCAAAAGATGTCAAAGCCCTCATAAAAACAGGTCTTGAAAATAATTATCAACTCCGTGTACTTCAGGCTGTTGAAGACGTAAATGATGATCAGAAATCAGTATTGTTTAACAAAGTCATGACTCACTTTAAAGGCAATATCCAGGGCAAAACAATTGCCATGTGGGGACTATCCTTTAAACCTGAAACAGATGATATGCGCGAAGCTCCCTCTCTGGTACTTATCGAAAAATTTCTGCAAGCCGGTTGCAAAGTGAAAGCTTATGATCCTGTAGCTGCTGCAGAAGCCAAACACAAGCTTGGTGATACCATTACTTATGCTAAAGATCCATATGAAGCACTTATTGATGCTGATTGCCTCCTTTTGGTAACAGAATGGAAAGAGTTTCGTATACCTAATTTTAACGTAATGAAGAAATTAATGGTTACTCCTGCAATTTTTGATGGCAGAAATATTTATGACATTGAGGAAATGAAAGCTTCAGGCTTTGATTACTATTGCATTGGAGTAAGAACTGCTTGATTATATTTTTAAGATTAATACTTCGGATATGAAAAAAATACTGGTTACCGGTGGAGCCGGTTTTCTCGGCTCTCACCTTTGTGAAAGACTACTCAATGAAGGCAATGATGTTGTTTGTCTTGATAACTATTTTACCGGACAGAAACGAAATGTGGTTCATTTGATGGATCATCCGTATTTTGAACTCATCCGGCATGACGTCACCATGCCTTTCTTTATTGAGGTTGATGAAATTTTCAACCTGGCTTGTCCGGCTTCGCCTATTCATTACCAGTATAATCCCATTAAAACAGTAAAAACATCCGTTATGGGTGCTGTGAATATGCTTGGTCTTGCAAAAAGAATCCGTGCAAAAATTCTTCAGGCTTCAACCAGTGAGGTTTACGGAGATCCTAAAATCCATCCTCAAACAGAGGATTACTGGGGACATGTCAACCCGATCGGTATCCGTGCCTGTTATGATGAGGGCAAACGTTGTGCCGAAACCTTGTTTGTTAACTACAACAAGCAAAACAATGTGCGAACAAAAATTATCCGGATTTTCAATACCTATGGTCCGAGGATGCACCCAAACGATGGTCGTGTGGTTTCAAATTTCATTGTTCAGGCATTGAAAAACAATGACATAACTATCTATGGTGATGGTTCCCAAACCCGTAGTTTCTGTTATTGTGATGATCTTATTGATGGCATGATCCGCATGATGAACAGCCGTGATGAATTTACAGGCCCTGTAAATATTGGTAATCCAAATGAATTTACAATCCGCGAATTGGCTGAAAAGGTGATTCAGCTTACCGGTTCAAAATCAAAATTAATCTTTGAACCTTTACCATCCGATGATCCGCTTCAACGGCAGCCAGATATTACACTGGCAAAAAAGGAATTGGGTTGGCAACCAAAGGTTCAGCTTGAAGAAGGCCTGATAAAAACAATTGACTATTTTAAAACGATTGTTAATCCATGATAAATATTCTGGTAACAGGGGCCAATGGCCAGTTGGGCAGCGAAATCCGGGATATCCGGTCCGGATTTCCTGAGTATGCATTTTTGTTTACAGATGTTGATACACTCGATATTACTGATGCAAAAGCCATTCAGAAAACCATCAATGTGTTTAAGCCACAGATCGTTATAAATTGTGCTGCTTACACAGCAGTAGATAAAGCAGAATCTGATAAAAAACTTGCAGATCTCATCAATGTAAATGCACCTGAATTGCTTGCCATCGCTTGTGAAAAGAGTAAGGCTGTATTAATTCACATCTCAACTGATTATGTTTTCGATGGAAAATCCTATAAACCTTATACTGAAACAGATCTTCCCAAACCAACCGGATACTACGCAAAAACCAAGCTCGATGGCGAAAATGAAATTCAGATTAATTCATCAAGATCTGTAATTATCAGAACCTCATGGTTATACTCTTCTTTTGGAAAGAATTTTGTTAAAACCATTCTGCATTATGCAAAGGAGCGGGGTAAACTCAATGTAGTATATGATCAGGTGGGAAGTCCTACCTATGCCCGTGATCTTGCCAACGCAATTTTAAAAATTATACCCGATGCGTTGAATCTCAACAATCATGAAATTTTCCATTATGCCAACGAAGGGGCCGTTAGTTGGTATGATTTTGCACAGGCAATAGTTGAACTTGCCGGGATTCCCTGTGAAATTAGTGCTATTGAGTCTAAGGATTATCCAACCCCGGCTCCGAGACCACATTTCAGTGTTCTCAATAAAAACAAATTTAAAACTACCTTTGGAATTGAAATTCCATATTGGCGTGATAGCTTAAAATCATGTCTGGATAAAATGAAATAGTTTAACTAACGTATTATTATTCAAATATTTATGGAAATTGATGCTGCCATAATGCAGAAAGTGCAATCCTGGCTTAATGGCGATTTTGATCAGGAAACTAAAGACCATATCCGGTACATGATCGAAAAGGATCCGGAAGAACTAATCGAATGTTTCTACCGTGATCTTGAATTCGGAACAGGAGGTCTCAGAGGTATCATGGGTGTTGGTACCAACCGCATGAATAAATATACGGTTGGCATGGCCACTATGGGGCTGGCAAATTACCTGAAACAGATGTTTAATGGTGAGGAACAGATTAAAGTCGCCATTGCCCATGACAGCAGGAATAATAGCCGATATTTTGCAAGTATTGCTGCTAATGTACTGTCATTCAATAATATAAAGGTATATCTGTTTGATGATCTGCGCCCAACTCCGGAACTTTCCTTCGCAATCCGGCATTTAAAGTGTCAGTCAGGAATCGTTATCACAGCCTCTCATAATCCAAAAGAATACAATGGTTATAAGGTATACTGGGATGACGGGGCTCAACTCGTTAATCCTCATGATACCAATGTTATTAAGGAAGTGCAAAAGATTACTAATGTTCCTCAGCAGGCATTCAATCCCGACTCAGGGAATGTTGAAATTATTGGTGAAAATGTCGATAAAGTATATCTGAAGGCAGTAAAGGATAATGTTCTCGATCCGGAAGTCATTCAAAAATATCACAAGCTTTGTATTGTGTATTCTGCTCTTCATGGCAGTGGTGGAACCTTATTACCCAGAGCATTACGGGAAATTGGATTTGACAATGTTCACCTTGTGCCTGAACAGGAAAAGCCAGATGGCGACTTCCCAACGGTTAAATCACCTAACCCTGAAGAAAAGGCAGCCATGAAGATGGCTCTGGACCTTGCATCTGTTTTAAATGCCGACATTATTATGGCAACAGATCCGGATGCCGACCGTTTGGGAATCGGAGTCAGAGATCCTGAAGGCAATTTTGTATTGCTCAACGGCAACCAGACGGCTACTATATTAACATGGTATCTTCTTGAGCAATGGAAAGCCACCGGAAAACTAAGCGGGTCTGAATTTATGGTGAAAACCATTGTGACCTCCGAATTGCTGATGGATATTTCAGCAAAATATGGGATTGAAATGTTTGATGTTCTGACCGGATTCAAGTTTATTGCCGAAGTAATCAGGAATCTGGAAGGAAAACGCAAATTCATCGGCGGGGGAGAAGAGAGCTATGGATTTATGGTTGGCGATTTCGTCAGAGATAAGGATGCCATCGCCAGTTGTTCCATGTTCGCCGAAGCTGCTGCCTATGCCCAATCGAAGGGGAAAAACCTGTTTGATATCCTCATTGATATCTATCTGGAATATGGATTTTTCAAGGAAGACCTGATTACAATTACCAAAAAAGGTAAATCCGGGGCTGAAGAAATTTCGGCCATGATGGAAGACTACAGGAACAATCCGATACGAAGCCTTGTCGGGTTAAAGGTGAAGGAAATCCGGGATTATGAATTGCAAAAATCTACTAATCTGATTTCGGGAGAAGAAAAACCGATTTTATTACCCAAATCCAATGTAATTCAATTCTTTTTGGAAGACGGAAGCAAGATAAGTGTCAGACCTTCGGGTACAGAACCCAAAATTAAATTCTATTTCGGGGTTGTCGGGAAACTGGATTCCAGAGATCAGTTTGAAGCAGTGAATCAAAAACTCGGTCAAAAAATTAAAGACATTATTACAGAACTAAAGTTGAACTAAATCCATGGCATTAATCCATAGTCTCGAAAAACAAGGAAACACCCTTTTTAAATACAGAAGTTATATTCCGCTGGTATTGCTTATTCCTGCAATTCCCATTATATATTATACCCCGTCTCGTACCCTCGATCCGGATATTCGTTGTTGGGTTAATTATATTGCTCTGATATTCAGTTTATTGGGAATTATTATTCGTGCTATTGCTATTGCAACAACCCCAAAAGGTACTTCCGGAAGAAACACCGAAAAACAAGTAGCAGAATCCTTGAATTCAAGTGGTATTTATAGCATTGTTCGTCATCCGCTGTATCTTGGGAATTTCTTTATGTGGATGGGAATCGTACTGTTTACGTACAATTTCTGGTTTTTTGTGGTGGTTGGTCTTGCCTTTTGGCTCTATTATGAACGGATTATGTTTGCGGAAGAACGTTTTCTCGAACGTAAATTTGGGGAGGCATATCTGACCTGGTCACTTCAGGCTCCTGCTTTTATTCCGGCTTTCCGATTGTGGAGAAAACCGGAAACCCCTTTTTCATGGATCAGCATTCTGAGGAGAGAATATTCGGGCTGGCTTGCCACCGCTATTTGTTTTGCCTTCATCGAAGTTCTGCGTAACTATTTTGATATCAGGACTTTCGCGATTTCAGATTACACCCTTATCATTTTGGTTGCAGTTGCTATCATAGCATTGATTCTGAGATCACTCAAACATTACACCCGTCTTTTACATGAAGAAGGGCGCTCCTGATCCATGATTAAACTGTCGCGACCTGTTGTTATAATATATGGTGTGCTTTGCATGCTTTTCTGGGGCATGTCGTTTGTCTGGTCAAAAATTGTTTTCGAATATTATAGCCCGATTACCACCATTTTTATCAGGTTAGTAATTTCTTCAGTCATTCTGTATATAATTTGGTTCATCTGGTATCGTTCAAATGCACCCAAACGAGCGGATTTCAAATATTTTCTGGCTTCCGCGTTTTTTTCGCCCTTTTGTTATTTCATAGGAGAAAGTTTTGGTTTACAAGAGGTTTCGTCCACGATTGCAGCCGTTATAATTGCCATGATTCCGGTTTTCTCTCCATTGGTAGCTTGGTTGACCTTTCGTGAAAAACTTACCTGGCTCAATTTTGTCGGACTTTTAGTTTCCTTCACCGGCATTATTATCATGATACTCCGGAAAGATCTGAGTCTGGATGCTTCCCTGAAAGGGATCCTCTTATTGTTCTTTGCTGTTGCCGCTGCTTTGGCTTATACAGTGGTTGTCAGAAAATTAAGCAACAGCTATAATCCCGTTACGATCGTGGTTTTTCAGAATTCTTTGGGAGCGCTGTTTTTTCTTCCCTGGTTTTTACTTGTTGATTTTCAGGATTTTATTCAGGTTTCACCCGATTTTCGCCTCATAAATTCGATTGTTTTACTAGCCCTCTTTGCTTCAACGCTCGCCTTTATATTATTTACAGCCGTAATAAAGGCTGTAGGAGTAAGCCGGGCAAATATTTATTCCAATCTGATTCCGGTATTTACAGCCGTTTTTTCTTTTTTTATCCTCAACGAGTCTTTTACCTTTGCCAAAATACTCGGAATGCTAATTGTTATAAGTGGTGTAATTCTCGCTCAATCCGGAAAACTTAAATCAGAAAAACAAAAACTATCCCCATGAAAAAGAAAGTTATTCAATTAGGCGCCGGATTGGTCGGCACACCCATGGCACTCGATCTTGCCGGAAATGAATTCGATTTAACCGTTGCTGATATTAATCCGGCTGCTCTGGATTTATTGAAATCAAAAGCTGATTTAAAAACTGTGGTTGCTGATCTTTCAGATATAGAAACAGTTCGTTCCTTAATTCAGGATTTTGACCTGGTGCTGGATGCCGTTCCCGGATTTCTTGGTTTTCAAACTTTTAAAACCATTATAGAAGAAGGGAAAAATGTAATTGACATCGCTTTTTTTCCTGAAGATCCGTTTTATCTGGATGAATTGGCTAAAAAACAAAACGTTACAGCTATCATGGACATGGGCGTTGCCCCGGGAATGAGCAATGTTCTGATCGGGTATGCACATCATTTACTCGACAAAACAACAAAAGCAGAAATTTATGTCGGCGGACTTCCCAGAGTTCGTACCTGGCCATATGAATATAAAGCAGTGTTTTCTCCAATCGATGTAATAGAAGAATATACCCGCATCGCCCGCTATGTAAAAAATGGAAAAATAATTGAGATGCCGGCGCTTTCGGAACCGGAACTCATGGATTTTGAAGGAGTAGGCACCCTCGAGGCTTTTAATTCGGATGGTCTCCGGTCATTGATGTTTACCATTGATGCTCCGGACATGAAAGAAAAAACGCTTCGCTATCCCGGCCATATTGAAATCATGCGGATTCTGCGGGAAACTGGTTTCTTTAGTCAGGACGAGATTGAGGTAAAGGGACAGAAAATACGACCAATCGATTTAACAGCCAAATTGCTTTTTCCGAAGTGGAAACTAGGGGAGGGAGAAATCGATATAACGGTGATGAAAGTAGAAATTACGGGAATAAAGGATTCTAAAGAGCTTACCTATTCCTTCCTGCTGAATGACCAACTGGATACCACTACCGGAATTCATTCCATGGCCCGGACAACAGGGTATGCGGCAACGGCTGCTCTCAGGATGCTTGCTCAGGGATTGTATACCCGAAAGGGTGTGATTGTTCCGGAATATATCGGACAGGAACCTCACTGTGTTGAATTTCTTTTAAATGAATTATCGGGTAGGGGAGTTATTTACAAGCAAAATATCTCCTGATCGCCGATTTACAATTGTATACACCTGATGAGATAGGCCATAGGGTTTCTTCTTTTAATTCGATATTTGTTTGATCATAAAATGAGTCGGGTTCATTCGAATCCGGAGTCGCAGCACGTTTATTGGGCCTTATCCCATCCGATATTTTCGGTGGAAGTATGACAATCCTGATTGTTGGAATAACTGCAAAACTGGCGCCAACACTAAGAAAGCTATCAATTAAGGCACCACACTAAATTATTTGTTTACAAAACTAAACCTTTTCAGAGGAGATGCGTATAATCCGTGTTACCAATGTAAATTCTACACTAATTACAAATGTAACAATTGATTTACAAATGTAAACATGGATGATCAAACAGATTACATTTGTAATTCACAGTTGTAAACAAGAAATTTAAAATTGTAAACAATATGGTAGACAGGATTACACTTCTTTTAAAGACCAGAAACATTTCAGCATCACAATTTGCAGATGAAATTGGCGTACAGCGATCCAGTATTTCTCACGTATTATCTGGTCGAAATAAACCCAGTCTTGACTTTATTCAGAAAATTCTGGTTCGTTATCCGGAAATTAACCCGGATTGGCTATTGTTTGGTAAGGGTTCGATGAATTTGGAGTATAACCTCTTTAGTGAATTAACGGATCCCGTTCCCCTGAAACCGGAAGCACTCAGCAAAGCAATTTCCCGCCATGAAAGGCCAATTCGCGCGGTTCCGGATGAAAATTGGAGCCAACCATTGCCACAAGATCCTGAAGAAGAGAAAAATATGATTCAGGATGAGGTTATTGTTCCTGAAGTAAAACCTGTTCAGGAGAAATTGCAAACACCTGTATTGGAGGTTAAAACAATAGAAAATATTGTTAATCAGCAAGTTGAGCAAATTTACGTTCCACCAGTCATCCAATCGGCTCCGGAATCGTTGATTCCACCAGTATCAATGGCTCAATCTGTAGCATCGACTCCCAATGAGCCGGTAACACAGCCCCAGTCCATACCTTCGCCACAACCTCAGCAACAGGCATACACCGGTAGTGCAACCATGGCTGCCTTGGCTCCATTGGTTGAAAAAGAGGTAGAGCAGATTACCATTTTTTACAAGGATCGTACATTTATTTTGTACAAACCAAGCTGATAATCTGCTTTAAGTAAGTTGAATAATTAAACTGATTGTTAAAACTATACTATCTCCAATTGGCTGAAGAAGAAGGAGGATTCAATCACTGCATTATCATCACTGTCTGAACCATGTACTGCATTCATTTGGATGCTGGCACCAAAGCGTTTGCGGATTGTTCCTTCAGCTGCATTTTCCGGGTTTGTAGCTCCGATAAATGTGCGGAATGCTTCAACAGCATTTTCTTTTTCAAGAACAGCTGCACAGATAGGTCCTGATGACATAAATTCACAAAGCTCTCCATAGAAGGGGCGTTCGTGGTGGATATAATAAAACTTTTCAGCCTGGCATTTTGAGAGATGTAACATCTTGAATGCTTTGAATTTAAATCCGCCATCATGGATTGCCTGAACAATATTTCCCATGTTTCCGGCAGCCATTGCATCCGGTTTGATCATTGTAAATGTGAGTGAACCTGTCATTGTAAATAGATTTTCTATTGATTGATTTTTAAACGACTTTTGAAATACTAACCTTTTGAAAATCCATTTGTTCAATACTTTTGTTAATTTTGGACGATAAATCAGTAAATTACCTTAGTGGAGCAAACAATTAAAGAAATTGGGAATCATTTTACTCAAAAGCGTAAAGTGCTCATTACCACCCATACTAACCCGGACGGGGATGCTCTGGGTTCTTCCCTGGCATGGTTTTTTTATTTAAGGCAGGAGGGACATGAAGTATACCTTGCTGTTCCGAACGATTATCCATCATTTTTAAACTGGCTGCCGGGTATTTCCGAGGCATTGATTTTTAAACACAATGAAAAAAAAGTAGTTGAAGTATCAAATCATGTAGATACTGTTTGCTGTTTGGATTTCAATTGCTTAAACAGAATGGAAGGCCTTTCAAAAGTATTTCTGAATAAAACATGGACCCGTATTTTAATTGATCATCATCCCATGCCGGAAACCAGTGCTTTCGATATAATATTGTCGCAAACGGCTACTTCCTCCACATCCGAACTGATTTACGATGTAATTACAGGTATCTCCGGCAGGGCAGCAATAAGCAGGGCAATGGCTGAATGTTTGTATGCCGGAATCGTAACAGATACTGGTTCATTTAGTTATAGCTGTAATTATGAGAAAACATTCCTGGCTACAGCTCATTTAATTTCCTTGGGTACAGATGGTGAAAAAATTCATCGGCTGATTTATGATACATATTCCGAAAGCCGGATGAGATTACTTGGGCATTCTTTATCTGAAAGGATGAAAGTTATCGAGGATTATCACACCGCCTATATCTATCTTTCCAAATCTGATCTTCAACAATTTAAATATCAGATTGGTGATACTGAAGGGCTTGTGAATTATGCTCTTTCGATCAATGGGATAGTTTTTGCAGTACTTTTTACCGAAAAAGACAACCATATCCGGATGTCGTTTCGGTCGAAGGGCAATTTTTCTGTAAATGAATTCGTTCGTAAACACTTTGAAGGAGGAGGGCATCAAAATGCAGCCGGAGGAAATGCTTTCGCTACTCTTTCTCAGACACTCGAAAAATTTGAATCTGTACTTCCTGCCTATAAAGCTGAGCTTTCCTTTACGGCCGGATTGCAAAATGGTCTCTGAACTTCATGAAATTATTCATTTTCCTTTTATTTTCCATCTTTTTGTTATCCTGTGCAGAATCTGAACAGAAAAAATCAGGCACTTCTAAGGGTATTGAAGAAATGAAAGCACCATTATTGAAGGCGAATCAACATCTTGTGAGGAATGAGGATCAGTTAATTGAAGCCTATATTACACGTTATCAATTAACAATGGCAATTACAAAAACTGGATTAAGGTATTCTGTTCAAAAATCAGGATCCGGCAAAATTATTAAGGCTGGCGATAGAATTGAAATTCACTACACACTTTCTTTGCTGGACGGAACACCCGGATATTCATCGGAAAAGGATGGTCCACTGGTATTCACTGCCGGAAAAGGAGATGTAAACAGTGGGCTTGAAGAAGCAATCTTATTGATGAAAGAGGGGGAGCAAGCAAAAATTATAGTACCTTCGCACCTTGGTTTTGGGCTCCTCGGTGATGGTACCCGGATTCCGGCACGTTCTACTTTGGTTTACCAAATAAACAATATTAAAGTAATTTCGAGATAATCCTAATAAACAAATTAATAATCAACAATTTAAAAATGAAAAAATTATTAGTTCTATTCATCGGTGTTGCAACAACCCTGTTCATGTTTTCATGTGGCGATGGCCCGAAAGGTTTCAAAAAAACAGATAATGGTTTGTTGTACAAATTTCATGTTCAAAAGAAAGATGGAGCAAAACCAGCAGAAGGTGATATGCTTACAGCCATTCTTATTTACAAAACGGATAAAGATTCTCTTTTATTCGACAGTCATAACAATCCCGGACCATTCCGCATTCCTTTGATGAAATCGGAATATAAAGGGGATATCTATGAAGGATTAGGTTTAATGAGTGAAGGCGACAGTGCTACATTTATTATTAATGCCGACTCTTTCTTTTTGAAAACAGCACAGGCACCAAAGGTTCCTGATTTTATCCTGCCTAATTCTAACCTGACTTTCCAAATCAAACTCGAAAAAATTCAGAAAAAGGATGAATATGAGAAAGAGCAGAAAGAGCTGATGGAAAAACAAATGAAGGAAATGGAAGGCATGAAAGAGAAAGAGCAAACTGAGCTCGACAAATATCTTGCTGACAATAAGATCACTACAAAGGCTACTGAAAGTGGATTAATTTATTCTGACCTGAAAAAAGGAAAAGGCCCCAAAGCCAAAGCCGGTGATAAAGTTACAGTTGAATACAGAGGATTGTTGTTAGACGGCACTGAATTCGATGCTTCTGCAAAACATGGTAAACCATTTGAATTTGAACTGGGTGCCGGTCAGGTTATTCCGGGTTGGGATGAAGGTATCTCAATGATGCAAAAAGGCGGAAAAGCCAAAATGATTATTCCATCGAAAATTGCTTATGGTTCAAGAGGTATGGGTTCAATTCCTCCTTTTTCAACTCTGATTTTTGAAGTGGAATTGTTGGATATTAAGTCGAAATAGTTTTTGATAATCAATTGATATTTAAACAGTAAAGATGAATCGTAAATCAGTTTTGTTCAATCTTGTATTAGTGATTACCCTCCTCATTGGTCTGCAGGTTTTTGCTGCTGCTCCGGGTGATTTTAAAACCACTGCAACGGGTTTAAAATACAAGTTTATCACTCAAAATGAAAAGGGTAAAAAACCTGTTTTGGGTGATTTTGTGACAGTTGTTGCTTATTACAAGGCACCAGACACCATTTTCTTCGATAGCCGCAAAAGTCCGACACCCTATATTTTTCCGATTATGGAGTCCACCTACAAAGGCGATCTTTTCGAAGGTCTGCAGTTAATGTCGGTAGGTGATAGCGCAATTTTTGAGTTAAACGGAGATTCACTGATGTTAAAAACCTTTCGTGTTAAGGAATTGCCGAAATATGTAAAGGCTGGAAGTACTATTCATGTTCATGTAAAAATGACAAAAATTCAGCCTAAAGATGAGTTCCAGGCAGAAATGCAGGCGAAGTTTGAAGCTGATGCCAAAAAATCTCAGGCTGCACAGGCTAAAGAAGATTCAATTCTGGCTATTTACTTGAAAAAGAATAATATAACCACGCAACCTACCCGTAGCGGATTAATTTACATTGAAGACGTTAAAGGAACAGGTCCGATGGCACAGGCCGGTCATACGGTAAAAGTCCATTATACAGGGCGATTACTCGATGGTACCAAATTTGATTCCTCTGTTGACCGTAACCTTCCATTCGAGTTCGAAGTTGGTAAGGGAAAAGTAATCAAAGGCTGGGATGAAGGAATTCCTAAAATGTCGGTTGGTGGTAAAGCCAGACTCATTATTCCTTCAAAAATTGCCTATGGAGAACGTGGAGCTCCACCAAGTATTTCTCCCTATTCAACCCTGGTTTTTGAGGTTGAATTGCTTGAGGTAAAATAAGCTAAACTATTGATTTAAAAGAGAAAAGGCCGGTTTAAACCCGGCCTTTTCTCTTTTATAATACATAAAAGTTTTATCAGGAGGCACGTTTCGCTCTTTCCCAGTTTACACTTTGTTTCTTACGGATGTATCGGGCAAAGCCCAGATAAACCGAGAGATTCATAATAAAGAAATAATAGGGGATAAACAGAATTTTAACTTTGATCTGTTTGTTCTGTAAATACCATCCGAGTAAGGCCATGGCATAAAAAACAAGTTGTAGCCAAAACAATACGCTATACATATTCAAGTCCAGGAAACCCATTTTCCAGGCAAGTAAAGCATTGGAAATCAAGATTAACAGCAGTCCGAGCGGAGCAAGTGTCCAGCGAAGAACCCGGTGCGAAATGTATTGAAACGAAAGAATTCCATAGCGGAAAATGTTCAATAATGCCCGCAGACGTACGATAGATTGTATACCTCCGGCTGAAATACGGATTTTACGCTTCAGTTCCTCCTTAACATTTGCTGATGATGTTTCCATGGCGTAGGCTTCCGGATCATATTGAATCGTATATCCCTTCATTGCAATCCGCAGGGAAACAATAAAGTCATCAAGTAAGGTATCAGGCTCAACCTCCTCAAATAATTCAGTCCTGACAGCAAATAGTTCGCCAGCAGCACCAACAACAGAATAAAGCTTTGCATCCCAGCGCTTTAACGTTGATTCATACTTCCAGTACAAACCCTCTCCGGCACCTGCAGCAGCTTCAGTTGTACCCTTCATAATTCGTTTTTCTCCCGAAACACATCCTGTTTTCGGATTTGCGAATAAATTAACGATACGTCGGATTGCATCATTTGATAAGAGGGTATTGGCATCTGAAAAAACGACCAGTGGCGTCTTAATAAATTGTATACCGCGATTCATGGCCATTATTTTTCCCCGGCGTTCATCTTCATGATAAACAGTTACTTCAGGATAGTTGCTTAAAGCTTCAGGTGTGCCATCATTCGATCCATCCGTAACCCAGATGAGCTTTAATTTGTTCTTCGGATAGTCGAGATTTAAACTGTTTTCTACCTTCATTTTTACATAGTCCTTCTCATTGAAAGCAGTAACATAAAGGGTAACCTCCGGTTCATAATCTTTTACTACAGATAAACTT
>CAYLTH010000014.1:0-41920 GCA_964386485.1 uncultured Bacteroidales bacterium
CGTCACAAAAAAAGGCTGTCCTCACCGGACAGCCTTTTTCAGTATAGATTATTTTGATTATTGGAGAATCAGTTTCTGTGAGAAATTCTGACTTCCGCTCTTGGCTTCGATGATGTACAAACCTTTCTTTACTGATTGTAAATCAAGTTGTTTGTAGTTCATCCCTTTGGTAACGGTCAGTGTTTCTTCATAAACGATACGTCCGGTAATGTCCATACAACTGATTGAGTAAGTCTCATCAGCAGCAGCATTTAATTCAAGATTTACATTTCCGGTACTCGGATTTGGATAAACAAATAAATCCTGAGTAGTATTGTATTCCTCCATTCCACCTTCATCACCCTTGAAATTGGTACTCTGAATAGCTGCTTTCAGTGTGTAACAGCTGGTCGAACTGAATACACCGTTATATCCATAAACCTTAATGTAATAGGTCCCGACTGTGTTGGTATTGTAAATGATTGTTTCACTGGTTGTTCCTGAATTCTGGGAAATTCCAACCTGAGAACCATTTGATTTATAAAGACGTACATCATAATCTGCCGGTAACCCGGTGAGGGTTATTTTGATTTTCTTGCTGGCGGTCGTGTTGTTGAATTTAAACCAGTCGGCATCGGTACTGGTACCAATCATGGCGGTAATATTGGTGTTTACAGCGATTGATTTTGCAGTGGCTTGGGTATTGTTGGCTTCATAAACATCTGTACAGGTGGAAACTGCCGCGGTTGTAAATGTGGAAGATGCTGTAAATGCACTGCTTCCCGTACTGCAGACGGTCTGAACCTGCCATTCATACGCTGTTGCAGCGGTTAAGCCTGTAATTGCCTTCGAGGTGGTGGTTGAAGTGGTCGAAGTCCAGGTGGCTAATCCTGTTTTACGATACTGAACATTATAAGAAGTAGCAGCACTAACACTGTTCCAGTTCAATGTTGCCGAGGTGGTTGCAACTGAAGTTGCATTCAAACCGGATGGAGGATCACAGGTCCCGCCGGTTGTCGGAGGCTGACAACCATTGGATGAGGCCAAAGAGGCCAGTAACCCGCCTGAAATAAACAATGACTGCATACGGGCTTTTTGTCCGGGTGTAAAATTATTGTAACAGACATCGTCGGAATAATCCATGAAGTTCATGAACATGTCACCAGTAGTGCCATTGCTGCAGGTTACATGAGGGTAGGAGGGACATCCGGTATTGGCTCCTGCCTGATTTGGTGTATCTCCGCAGTTATCGGTTCCGGTACAGGCTGTGCCATCATCACCCCAAATGTGATACAGGTTAAGGCAATGTCCAACTTCATGAGTAGCCGTTCCTCCAAGGTTGAAAGGAGCAGCAGCTCCGGTTACTCCGAAAGCACTGTATAAAATGACTACACCAAAGGTGCTGTTAATTCCAGAGGTAGGGAATTGTGCGTATCCTAATAAGCCACCACCCAGATTACAAACCCAGATGTTCAGATATTTGGTGGGATCCCAGGCATCCAGACCACCGGTGTTGTAATGTTTTACATTGTCGTTTGAAGTAAACGAAGTCGTTGTAGTCGACCTGCGTTCAATACCTGTGGTAGCAGTACCATCCGGCTTACGCTGGGCCAGGCAAAACTGAACTTCACAATTGGCTTTCATAGAAGAACCAAATCCGTACATCTGTCCATTGGCATTCAACCCTGCAAAATCGGCATTGAGAATGTTGATTTGTTCATTAACACGCTGATCTGAAATGTTTTGTGCGGTATTAGCATAAACGATGTGAACCACCACAGGGATAGTCATCACAACTTTAGAAGATAAAAGTTCGGTTTCATGCTCAGCAATATACTGTTGCAGTTTCAACTCCATGGCCTGCATCTGACTTTCCAGATTCGGATCCTGCGATTTCAGATAATCCATGTATTCCATCGTACCGCAATTCCGTTGCAATACAGATTGTGCGTTCACATTGATGATTCCGGCCAGAACCATGGTGAAGAAGAGGAGTAAGGTTTTCATTTTCATATTTTACTATTTAGAAAGGTTCAAAATTAGAAAAATAATTAAATAAAAAAAGCCTGTCCGGATTTTTTTTGATCAAATAGTTTTCCTAACCAGATTAATTTTCCGGAATGTAGGTCAGGCAATAATGGTCTTAATATCCATTTGTTTTAAGACAAAAATGCTCCGCCTTGTCGATCGTAAAGTAAATATCATTTACTTTGTGCAATTAAATTTACTTTTAATCATTTTAGATTCGGAAAATGATCAGACTCGGTGAACGAATCCGGAACAGAAGGGAAAAATTAAATATCCAGATCAATGATTTGGCTAATTCGATCGGTGTTACCCCCAGTTTAATATCCCAGATTGAGCGGGCAAAGGCGTTTCCATCAATAGTTACCTTAAAAAAAATAGCAGATGCTTTGCAAATAACGGTTGGAACCCTGATTGGAGAAAATGAAACGTTTTCGAAAAATCCGGTTGTGAAATTTGATGAAAAGAAGATTGTAAATACAAATGAATCAGGCGCTTCTCTGTATTTGCTTTCTAACCACGACCAGCAAAAACTGATGGAACCTCATTTGTTTGTCTTTGCTCCAGAATCAAATTCTAAGGGACTGGTCAATTTAAATTCCGGCCAAAGTTACTATTTCGCCTTGAAAGGGAATTTTAGGATTCAGGTTAACATGAATGAATTTATTTTAAACCAGAATGATAGCTTTTATTTTAATTCTGGGACAGATCATACGATCTGTAATTCCGATAAAACAGAAGCCCTATTGTTATGGGTATCCACAAATCCGATTATGTAGTTAAGTTTTTTGAACAACAAAAACAGTTGAAATGGGAAAAAAGGTAGTAATTATTATGGGGTCGAAAGCTGACCTCGATTGGGCCAACAAAATCGTTGCCGTTTTAAAAAGCTTTGAAATAGAAGTGCTAACCCGAATTGCTTCTGCTCATAAAGTACCATTGAAATGTTACAATCTTATCAAAGAATACGAAAAGGAGAATGTTGTTTTTATAACAATTGCCGGAATGAGCAACGCTTTAAGCGGGTTTACAGATGCACAAACTTTTTGTCCTGTAATTGCCTGCCCTCCATATAGTGATAAATTTTCGGGTGCTGATGTTTTTTCAAGTTTGCGTATGCCTTCAGGTGTTGCACCTATGACAATTCTCAGTCCTGAAAATGCTGCATTGGCTGCTGCTAAAATTATTGGATTGAGTTTTCCTGATATTCAGGAAAAAGTTATTGCCTACCGGAATAAAAAGCAAAAGGAGCTGGAAGAAGATGACAATGATCTTCAAAAAAGTGCTGAATTCAGACTTGACTAAAAAACAGACGGAATTATCATCCGGAGCTGGGATTTCAGGTTATAGAAAAGGATTGCATGATTTTTCGAAAGAGGGTCAGATTTTGAGAGCACAAGGAGGTTCTGTTTTATTTCAATTGGTGGACGATCAAAAGACATTGGTTCTCAAAGTAGTTGAAAATGTCAAACGTAAAAGCAGCTTATGGTAACAGTGCACGAAATTGAAGGTGCAGCCAAAATAATAAAGGAAGGCGGCCTAGTTGCTTTCCCGACTGAAACTGTATATGGTTTAGGTGCCAATGCTCTTGATCCGCTTGCAGTTGCCAGGATTTTTATTGAAAAAGAACGTCCTGCATTCGATCCATTAATTGTACACATCAGTTCAACAGAATATTTGGATTTACTTTGCAATAATCTTCACAGAAACGTTGAGATACTGGCGGATGCTTTTTGGCCTGGCCCATTAACAATCGTGGTTCCCAAAAGTAAAATGGTTCCTGATATTGTTACATCAGGCCTGCCAACAGTAGCAATTAGAATGCCTTCCAATAAAGTTGCCCTGAAATTGATTGAACTGGCAGGTTGTCCGGTTGCCGCTCCCAGTGCAAATAAATTTGGCAGACTTAGCCCTACTTCTGCCCAACATGTTAAAAATCAGTTACCTGAAATCAAATGTATCCTGGATGACGGCCCTTGTTCAATTGGAATCGAATCAACAGTTATTTCGGTTACCCCCTTTGGTTTTGAGATTCTGCGACATGGATCTATAACCCGGGAGCAAATTGAAATTTACGTCCCCTATAACCTATTCTCAATAAAAGAAACTGCAGGTCTGGCTTCACCCGGATTTCTAAAATCTCATTACAGTCCAACAAAACCATTATATTTTAAAGATAAAAGTTATACGGGCGATTCTTCGCGTGCCGGCATTTTATCTTTCTCCGGACAAAATGTTACAGGTTTCAAAACTGTTGAGATTTTATCAAAGAATGCTGACCTTAAGGAAGCAGCTATTAATCTTTTCGGCGCTCTTCACCGGCTGGAAGAAGCTGAAATTGATTTCATTGTAGCAGAACCGTTGCCTGAGCAAGGTATCGGATTAGCGATGATGGACAGATTGAGAAAAGCGGCATATCAATATTTGTAAAAAAAAACAACGCATAAAATAATCAGCAAAATGAATGATAGTACAGTAAAAACCTTTGTTCCTGATAAAACTCAGATTTATCCTGCCGATGTTATCCGAATGCTGGACCGATATCAACTCTCTGAAGAAACAAGGTCAACAATCCGAAAAGAAAATCTGCTGCCTTCCGGGCTGTTAAACAGATTGCATTCAGCCTACCCGAGCCATTCTGGCATAATGATTAAAACCCAATTTTTATTCAGTACAAAGACCCATTATTCAGGAATCAAGGGTTTTAATGAAATAGTTGAAATTCTTCAGAAGAATGGAATCAATATAGGGCATTTAACGGAGCGTGAGCTTTTTATTAAAGTATACCGTTTTCTTGCTACTAAACATGTTCTGAATGCAATAAACTGGAATAATTTTGCAGATGATTCAATTTTTCAGTTGGTTTTTCCACAACCGGGTATGATCGGTGCTGAAATTGTAGAAGAATATGCAAAAGCCCGCACAGATGAAGAAAAGGAACAGATAGTTGAAGAATACACAAAAAAAACCAATCCTCATGATGGCAAGCAAAAACTAAACAAACCCTGGTTCGACAACGAGCTGGGAGAGTTGGAAATTGTTGAAGGAAGTCAGCATAAATATCCGCAATGCCAACTTATATTTGACAAAACAACTCAAAATTGTTTTGCCTTTTGCACGTATTGTTTCCGTCATGCTCAGGTTCGTGGTGATCAGGACATGTTTATCCAGAAAGAGATCGGGCAGGTACATGAATACATGAAACATCATACTGAAATAACGGACCTCATCATAACGGGCGGGGATGCAGGTTATATCACCCCTGACAGATTTGAGCAGTATATTACTCCCCTTATCGAAGACCCTGCTCTCCATCATATCAAAACGGTGCGTCTTGGCTCCCGGGCCCTTACTTTTCATCCTGAATTGATTCTTGCCAGCAACTACAATCGTATGCTGGAGTTGTTTCAAAAACTGAATAACAATGGGATTCAGATCGTATGGATGGCCCATTTTTCAACACCCCGCGAAATCCTGAATCTCACTACTATTGCAGCAATCCGAAGGCTCAGGGCATATGGAGTTGTTCTGAAAAGCCAAAGTCCAATCATGAACCACATCAGTTTATTTATGGATGAAACCGGCAAAGTAGATGTGGATCGTTCAGCTCAAAACTGGATAGATTTAGGAAATATACTAGCCATGCTTTCCATCGGATTTCATTCAATGTATTGTGCCAGGCCAACAGGTGAACACCATTATTTTACGGCCCCGCTTGCCGATATTAATAAGGTTTTTAGTAAAGTTTATCGTTCTCTGGCCTCTATCAACAGACCTTCACGTTATATTTCCATGACCTCTTCTGCAGGCAAAATTTCGATTCTGGGAACTGCTGAAATAAATGGAGAAACTGTTTTTGCATTAAAATTTAATGAAGGCCGGAATATGGAATGGCTGGATAAAGTTTACCTGGTCGAATATGACGAGAATGAAAATACCATTGAAAAGCTTAAACCATTCGGTGCTACTAAACATTTCTATGAAGATGAACTGAAAGAAATTGAGCATAAGCTGCATGATGCACTCGAGCGACGGATGAATTCGAAAAATCATATACCTGAAGAAGCAATTTGCGGGAATAATATTTTATCAGATGATAAATAAAACGATAAAATCTGCATCCGAAGCAGTTGCAGATATTTTTGACGGAGCTACCATCCTGATAAGTGGATTTGGTGAAGCTGGCAGCCCTATTGAGCTAATTCATGCGCTGGTAGACCGGGGCACAAAAAATCTGACAGTGATCAGTAACAACACCGGAAGTGGAAATGTCGGGCTAGCTGCCCTGATTGGGAACAGGCAGGTTCGGAAAATGATCTGTTCCTTTCCGCGAACTGCTAATTCAACTGTGTTTCCCGAGTTATACAATAAGGGTCTGATTGAGCTGGAACTGGTACCACAGGGAACATTGGCAGAACGCATTCGGGCTGGTGGTGCAGGAATACCTGCCTTTTATACACCTACATCCGTAAATACTCCTTTGGCCGCAGGCAAAGAAATAAGGGTGTTTAACAATAAAGAATATGTGATGGAATATGCCATTAAAGCCGATTTTTCATTGATAAAAAGTAAAACGGCCGATAAATATGGCAACCTGTTGTATAACAAAACTGCCAGAAACTTCGGTCCCATCATGTGTATGGCTGCAGATATTACAATTGTTCAGGCTCAAAAAATAGTAGAATTGGGTTCGATAGATCCTGAAGTTGTTGTAACACCTGGTATCTTTGTAAGCAGAGTGGTCGAAATATCCAATCCGGCCGAGGAATCACAACTGGTAAAAGAGAACAGGAGGTATCCATGACGAATGAAAAACGAACGGGCTGGAACCGGGATGAGATGGCACAAAAGGTTGCACAGGATATTCCTGACGGGGCTTATGTAAATCTCGGCATAGGAATCCCCGAGCTGGTTGCAGGATTTGTACCTGAAGGCCGGGAAGTGATTTACCATACCGAAAACGGGTTGTTGGGGATGGGACCTGCTGCTGAACCGGGCAGAGAGGATTCGGAATTAATCAACGCCGGAAAAAAGAACATTACTGCAATACCTGGTGCCTGTTATTTTCATCATGCCGATAGCTTTGCAATGATACGCGGAGGCCACATTGATATTTGCGTTTTAGGTGCCATGCAGGTTTCATGCAATGGTGATCTGGCTAACTGGTCAACCGGAGAAACAGGCGCCATTCCTGCTGTTGGAGGAGCTATGGACCTTGTTGAGGGTGTTAAAACGATTTTTGTTATCACCCAACATACAACCAAAGAGGGGGAACCGAAAATTGTTGATAAATGCACTTATCCGCTAACGGGTAAGGGCGTTGTTGACAGGATTTATACCGATTTAGCTATTATTGATGTAACTGAAAATGGTCTTTTTGTCCGGGAAATGGCTCCTGAAATTACGTTTGATTATCTTCAGCAAAAAACAGGGGCAAGACTGAATCGCTGGTAGGTTTTAAATATTTCGCGACAGAAATACAGCACGGATTATCGTGTAAATTTTAAATAATACTATAAAAATATGGGAACACCAAATTCAAAGACATCTGACTTCGGAATAACGGAAGAAGAGATCTATGCACAGGCTTGTGAGGTTCTCCCGGGAGGAATCAGCAGAAATACCGTTTTCCGGAAACCTCATCCCAATTATGCTTCCAGTGCTTCCGGTTGTAATATTACTGACATTTATGGCGTTAAGCGGATTGATTTTGCCAACAATATGGCTTCGCTGATTCATGGTCATGCTCATCCTGCTATTGTTGAGGCAGCAATTGAACAGATCAGGAATGGGACAGCCTATACCCTCGCAACACAGGCTGAAATAAGACTCGCCAGGTTATTGTGTGACAGGGTGCCATCTTTTGAAAAAATCCGATTTGTAAATTCCGGGACTGAAGCTGTAATGGCGATGATAAAAGCAGCCCGGGCATATACTGGCCGGCCCAGAATAGCCAAAGCTGAAGGTGCATATCATGGTACCTACGATTTTGTTGAAGTAAGCCAATTGGCAAATCCGTCCAATTGGGGGGATATAAATTCACCTGAAAAAGTACCCTTGGTAAGTGGTACACCCCGGGGTGTACTGGATGATGTGATAATATTTCCTTTTAATGATACGGAACGAACAATTTCAATTCTCAACCGGTATGCTGGCGAAATTGCCTGTGTAATAATCGACCCGGTGCCACACCGGGTCGGACTGATCAAAGCAAATAAAGAATACATTGAGGCTATCCATAGTTGGGCACATAAAAATGGTGCGCTTCTGGTTTTCGATGAGGTTATTTCATTCCGCACAAATTACGAAGGCGCACAGCAGGATTACCAAGTTAAACCTGACATTACTGCTTTGGGTAAAATAATCGGAGGTGGTTTTCCTGTCGGAGCTATTGCCGGTACTTCTGAAGTCATGAAAGTACTTGATCCGAGGGAGCCTGAATTGCGGTTTCCGCTTTCCGGCACTTTCTCTGCCAATCCGGTTTCGATGACAGCAGGTCGGGTTGCCATGGAAATGTTTGATTTTGAAGCCGTACAAAAACTGAATGCATTAACCCAGACTGCGATTTCCCAGATCAACCAGGCTATCAGAATTGCAGATGTTCCGGTTTCCCTGACAGGATCGGGATCCATGTTCAAAATTCATTTAAAAGCCACCCAGCCTGTAACGTACCGTGAAGCATATGAAGCGAAAGAATTAAACAAGCTTTCAGCAATGCTCATTAACCATCTTTACAATGAAAACATTATCGTAACCAATAGTTGTTCCTGCATGTTCTCAACTGCTCTTGGTCAGAAAGAAATTGATATTCTTGCTGAAGCTTTGTTGAGTGGTTTCAGGTTAATCAAGCCGGAACTTGAAAAATTACAAAAATAAAATTATACCATCATGAAGGAAGCATTTATTTGCGATGCCATCCGCACACCAATAGGCCGGTATGGAGGTTCACTTTCAACAGTGAGAACCGATGATCTGGCAGCAATACCTCTCAGAGCACTGATGGAAAGAAATCCGGAAATCAACTGGTTAGAAGTTGAAGATGTTCTTATGGGATGCGCTAATCAGGCTGGCGAAGATAACCGGAATGTGGCCAGAATGGCTCTTCTGCTGGCAGGGTATTCAGAAAGTATTCCCGGAGCTACTGTAAACAGATTATGTGGCTCGGGTATGGATGCAATTGGTACTGCAGCCCGATCTATTATGGCTGGTGAAGCTGACCTGATTATAGCAGGAGGGATTGAGAGCATGTCACGTGCGCCTTTCGTAATGGCAAAAGCGAATGAGGCATTCTCACGAACAGCCGAAATTTTTGATACTACGATAGGGTGGAGGTTTGTTAATAAAATTATAGCAGCGAAATTCGGCGTGGATTCAATGATTGAAACAGCCGAAAATATTGCATCAGATTTTAATATCAGCCGCGAAGATCAGGATTTGTTTGCCATGAGAAGCCAGGAGAAAGCTGCAGCTGCTCAAAATAAGGGTGACTTTGATGATGAATTGATCCCGGTTTCGATTCCCCGGCATAAAAATGATCCTGAAATTGTTATGAAAGATGAACATCCCAGGCTTACCTCCATTGAAAAATTATCTGCACTCAAACCTATTTCTCGCCCGACGGGTACAATCACAGCAGGCAATGCTTCTGGCGTTAATGATGGAGCAGCTGCCTTAATTATAGCTTCTGAAAACGCTGTAAAAAAATTCAACTTAAAACCATTGGCCCGGATCATGGGCATGCAGGTTGCCGGTGTTCAGCCCAGAATTATGGGAATGGGACCGGTTCCGGCTACTGTCAAACTGCTCAGACGATTGGATTTAACACTCAGCCGGATTGACCTTATTGAACTTAATGAAGCATTTGCCGCGCAGGCACTCGGATGTATCAGAGAACTTGGCCTTGATGATAACGATCCACGGATAAACCCGCTTGGCGGGGCCATTGCCCTTGGCCATCCACTTGGAATGAGCGGGGCCAGGATTGTCGGTACAGCCGTATATCAGTTGCAGCGTTCGCATTCCAAAATGGCACTTTGTACTATGTGCATCGGGGTTGGTCAGGGGATTGCAATCGTAGTTGAAAAAGTTTAAAGTACTTATCTAAAGAATTAGAAGTATGAAATCGGAAAAATACAACCGGATTTTTGAGCTAAATAAGGAATGGCTGAAAAAGGCAAAAAATCAAAAAGTATTTGCCGATACCAGCAAATCTCAATCTCCGGACTTTCTGTATATCGGATGCTCTGACAGCAGGGTGCCAGCGAACAGAATTACCGGATTGGATATCGGCGATTTGTTTGTGCATCGTAATATCGCAAATGTTGTATCAAATACTGATCTGAATATTCAATCAGTAATTCAGTATGCAGTTGAAATTTTAAAAGTGAAGCATATCGTTGTATGCGGGCATTATGGTTGTGGTGGAGTTCATGCAGCAATACAACAGGAATCATTTGGTTTGCTTGATAACTGGTTGAGAAATATTCGTGATGTTTATCGTTTTCATTATAACGAATTAGAGCAGATTTCTGATGAAGAAGAAAAACTACGCAGACTAGTTGAACTCAATGTTATTGAACAAAGCATTAATGTAATAAAGACATCCTATGTCCAGGCGAGTTATTTAAAAAATGGATTTCCGACGGTACATGGTTGGGTGTATAACATGAGTAACGGACAACTAAACGACCTGAATATTAATTTCGAAAAAACACTGGGCGAAATCCAAAAAGTATATAAGTTGAAATGAAGGAGCGGATTCAACACGATACACCAAATCCGGCTAAGGCGGATCTTAATTCTGATCAGCCTGCCATAATGCCCCATTAAAAGGACAGACCACAATGGCCTGTCCTCCAAATATTTATCCTGAATTAGTCAAACAATTCGTTTAACCAGTTTTTCTTTCTTTGATTTTTATAATAATCATGGTGACCATGATTGTCATACTTATCTTTCCGGCTATAATTATCAAACTGCTGTTTGGGCGGATAATTCATTTCATTTCCCGGCTGATTAGATTTTTCAATAATTTTATCAAGTTCACCTCTGTCGAGCCATACCCCGCGGCAACCAGGACAATAGTCAATTTCTATTCCCTGTCTCTCGGACATTACTAATGCTAAATTACAATTTGGACAATTCATACGATTAAAGTTTAGGTATTTGTTACTGATTATTTCTGATTTTATTCTATTCATTTCTTCTACACTTATGAAGATAAAACTTCTTTACCTGAAATTATTCATGATTAATTACAAGAAGTATTTTATTAAAACGAATCCTCCAATTAAACAGACTGTAAATCCAAAGGCAAGAATATTAAAGTACTTGTCTATAAATAGCTTAATGGAGGGCCCGAATTTCCATATTAAATAAGCAATTATAAAGAACCTGGCTCCCCGACTGATTACGGATGCAATGAAAAACATAAGCAGGTTAATATCAAATACGCCGGAAGAGATTGTGAATACCTTATAAGGAATAGGGGTGAATCCGGCGGTAAATATGATCCAAAAATCCCATTCAATAAATAAATCCTTTATATTATTGAATAAGGACACGGAAAAACCAGGGATATTGTTGAAAAAGAAATTAGCAAATGCCGTAAATCCGCCGTCAGGGGTCATCCATGCGAAATAACCTATACCATACCCTGCAAAGGCGCCGGCAACAGAACCAATTGTGCAAATTAAAGCATACCGAAATGCTTTTGCTGATGCCCCCAATGCCAATGCTATCAGTAAAACATCGGGTGGAATTGGAAAAAATACAGATTCTGCAAACGCAATGATGAATAGTACAATTGCACCATATGGAGATTTTGCCCAGCTAAGTACCCAGGTATAGGTTCTTTTAATCCAATTCATAAAAGGTGTATTTAAATTACTGAAAAATTCAAGTCATAAATAATGAAACACATGCCCGGCCTGCATCATGTTGCTGAGAGTATAAGTCAATATTTCTAAATTCCCGATTTTGAAGGTTGGGTTATAAGTCACTATATCCCAAAGGATTCAAATCCAGGTACTTTGACCCCGGGTACTCAGACAGAATTTGTAATAACAGGAAAACCGAGACTGTTATATCTTCGGTGGCTGCCAGATGCGCAGGCAGGATTCAGGCAAAATGAACGTATCCCTTACAACAGGCATACTCATTTTTGCATCTGAAAATAAACGATATTGATCATTTTGAGGAATCTGATCATCAATAAGTGTATCAATGTGTGAAACTAAACAATCCCTGCCCTTACTATTTTCATTGAAAAATTCTACACAATACTTGTTGGAGAAATCACCTGAATACATATTAATCCCATAGCAGAAGGTAACTGCAGAAATTAAAATAAACCTGAATGATAGTAGCCGAATTGTTTTCATTTGAATGCAAAATTATAAAAAAAAAGCGTCCGGAATAATCCGGACGCTTTTTAAAAAACAGATTGTCAATTATTTCCCCAACAAACCGCCCTTTTGATAGATCGCAATCTGCACTTCATTGAATTTAGTAATATTTGCAGATTTCTGATTGCGGAGGTTGGTGATGCTTCCATTTTCCATGTCCACCCTAATCGTGTCAAGATCCTGCAGATCAATGGCTTCCAGCATGTCAGCCTTGTAAGTTAAAATTGGGAAAGCCGCATTGATGGCATTCCGTTCATAAATAGCGCCAAAGGATTCAGCAAGGATACACTGAAAACCAAGCGACTGGAAACAATCCACCGCCTGCTGGCGTGAACTGCCTGCACCAAAGTTTTTGGCTGTCAGTACGATATCACCAGGCTGCGCTTTTTTCGCGAAATCTTCGTAGCCTTTCAGGTTATCAAAGGTGTATTGTCCCATTTCCTTGATATCGGTAATGGTGAGATAACGGTTATGATAAATCATATCGGTATCAATATCATCCTTTTTAATAACCCAGACGCGTCCTTCAACCACCAGAGACTTAACACCGCCGGCTGTTTTTTCAATGGCATTTGATTTCATGGTGCCGCTGTTATCGAATACGGCTGGTGTTGCAGGAATATCATCCGGAGAGGTAATATACCCGGCAATGGCCGATGCAGCAACGGTTGCAGGAGAAGCGAGGTATACAAAACCTTTTCCCTGTTTGCCATCGAAGTTGCGGTTACCGGTCGAAATGGTTACTTCGCCAGGACCATTCTGTCCGACCTGTCCTGCTGCACAACCGGCACAACCTGCGTTTGAAACAAGTGCTCCGGCTTCCTTGAAAATGTGGATCAGGCCTTCTTCGAGGCATTGGTTCCAGACATCATCCGTGGTCGGAACGATTTTCAGCACAACACCCGGAGCAACTTTACGGCCTTTCAGTACTTCAGCTGCAATGCGCATGTCCTCAATACGTCCGTTTGTGCAACTGCCAATGAATGCGGAATCAATTTTCTTCGATTTTACATCAGCAACAGGTGAATTGTCATGCGGATGTCCGGGATTGGCTACCATCGGTACAAACGTTGACATATCGATCACGTGTTCTTCGGCATATACGGCATCGGCATCAGCGAAGATCGGATCGAGCTTACGTCCGGTGCGGCTTTCGCAAAACTCCATAATGGCTTTGGAAGGAGGGAAGATGATGATAATGGTTCCCATTTCAGTTCCCATCGATGAAATTGTGATCCGTTCATCCAGGGTGAAATTCGCTACATCGTCTCCGTAAATCTCTACCGAATAACTAAGCAACTTATTGGCTCCGAAGATATTAAGCAGGTTCAGTGCAACATCTTTTGCAGTCACATTAGCCGGACGTTTGCCGGTCAGTGTAATTTTTGCAGAATACGGAACTTTAAACCAAACCGAACCATTGGCCCAGGCTGCAGCAATATCCTGATCGCCCATACCCTGACCAAACGAACCGATAGCCCCCATAATGTTGGCATGCGAATCGGTTGATACAAAGGTACTTCCCGGCCATGCAAGTCCGCGATCCATGGCCAGATGGGTGCCAACACCGGCGTTCACATCGTAAATCTGAATGCCGTTCTGACGGGCATACTGACGGCAATATTGCTGGTTAGCGGCATATTTCTGATCCGATCCTCCCGGGTTACAGTCGAACGTAAAGAAGGTGCGGGTAGCATCTTCCAGTGCGAGGCCGTTATCCAGGATGTTTTTTACCACATTGGCGCCACCAAAATCACGGGCAACGCGGGCATCAATAAACACATCCACGATTTCATCGGGTTTTACCAGACTTTTTCCGGAATGGCTTGCAATAATCTTTTCAATTATATTCATGTTGTCCTGTCTTTAAGGTTACACCATATTATATTAGAGCTTCAATCGTTCACGGAATGGCTCGAATGTCATGAAATCGGCATGATGAACGACATAAGCTTCTACCGAACGTTTTACCATATTGCCTTCACCGGCATGGGTGGCGATGATATGGCAAACTGCAGCAGGTACATCGCACATTTCGGCCAGTGAAACACCGGAGAAGGGGTGACGAATGTATTTTCCGTAGGAACCCTGAATGGATTTTCCGTCTTTCATTTCATATTCCAGTAATTTACCAACATCGGCCAGAATTGCGCCGGCAATCAGTACATCCATATCAACAGGAAGATCATTTTTGAAAAACAGATTCATCTGGTTACCGCAATCTTTGGCAATATGAACGACAGCCCGTTTATGTCCCATAAAGGTTACTTTCATATCCGGACCGGCCAGCAGGGTAAATGGAATCGTGTTCAGATCATCGGGCGTCAGAACACTTTTCTGGAGCGCCAATGCCCAGGTATTGGTCGTCTGTTCACGGAGAGCAGCATCGTTGATCCACTCCAGTTCAGGCCATAATTCACGTGCCTGACCGATAAATTTCGGGTCAATTTCGATTTGAATCATAGGTTAAATGATTAAAAATTAAAGTTTTGCAATAATGGCGTCGGCCATTTGTTTTGTTGAAGCAGCGCCTTTGTTGATCACATCGGGTGAACCACTTAATTTGAGCATATCATACGCACTTACTTTACCTTCTTCGATTACTTCGGCAACGGCTTTCCGGATCCGGGCAGCAATTTCCGGTTCTCCGATATGATCCAGCATCATACAGGATGAAAGTACCATGGCAACCGGATTCACGATGGAGGTTTCATATTCGGCATATTTGGGAGCAGAACCATGAGTAGGCTCAAATACAGCAACTTCCGGTCCGATATTGGCACTGCAGGCAAAGCCTAAACCACCAACCAAACCTGCGAATCCGTCGGAAACGATATCCCCGAACATATTACCGGCCACGATGACCTTGTAGATTTCCGGATTTTTGGTCAGCCACATCATCATGGCATCAATGTTCACATCATTCACACGGATTCCGGGATATTCTGTTTTTCCCATTTCCTGTGCTACTTTCAGCATCATGCCGGAAGTTTCGCGGATAACATTGGGTTTTTCGCATACATAGAGGGCATCAAAACCTCTGTTTTTGGCGTATTCAAATGCAGAGCGTACGATACGGGTTACATATTTCTTCGTAAAAATTCGGGTCGAAACAGCGAGTTCAGGGCGTGGACACCAGCCAAAATTCTGTTTAAACTTAGGATGAGTCATCAGGGCATCATACACCTGATCGGGAGGATTGGTCCATTCAACACCACCATACAGGCCTTCGGTATTCTGTCTGAAGATCATGGTATCAATAATGGGTTCATCAATCGTATTCCCGGCGCCTCTTCTGATAAAGTTGAGTGGATTTCCTTTAAAGGTAAGACAGGGACGCATACAGATGTCCAGATCAAAATGCTGGCGCATGCTCACAATCGGGCTGTAGTAAGTGTAGCCTTTGTCACGTAGTTCTGGTGCAAGTTCGGCAGCGGTTTTGTCTTTTGGTTTGGAAGTGATAGCTCCGAACAGTCCAATTTTGTGTTCAGCAAGCAGGTCAACAGTGCGCTTTGGCAGCGGATCTCCTTCTTTACACCAGAATTCCCAGCCAATGTCACCCTGTACATAATTCGCTTCAAAACCAGCAGCTTCCAATACGCGGATAGCCTCATCCAGTACGACTTTCCCAATTCCGTCGCCCGGCATTGCAACAATAGTTCTTTTTGCCATAGTTTAGCCTTTTAATGATACAAAACGTTTTGTTAATCAGTGCACAAATGTATTAATATTGTCTGAAATCCTGCCAGATTCAGAAGAAAAAAATGTACCTTCCCCGTTGATATTTATTACTTTTGCGCGATGAATTTTCAGGAAGAAATCCACCGTTTTGAGGAAATACTGGCCGAACCACTTTTTGTTGCTGCAACGGAGGTTGCGGATAAAATGCAATTGGAAGCCTATCTGATTGGCGGTTATGTGCGCGACGTTTTATTGGGTCGGATCTGCAATGATGTTGATATTGTTGTGGTGGGCAGCGGAACGGCTTATGCCGAGCAGCTGGCTGCCCATCTGGGTGTCAAAAACGGGGTGAATATTTTTAAAAATTTCGGGACTGCTCACTTTAATTATAAGGAGTATATCATCGAACTGGTAGGTGCCCGTAAGGAAAGCTACCGGCGGGAAAGCCGTAAACCCATTGTGGAAGACGGAACCATCGAAAATGATCAGGACCGGCGCGATTTTACCATCAACGCACTGGCTGTCCGGCTGAATAATCCGGGCAGAGGAGAACTCGTTGATCCGTTCCATGGCCTGGATGATTTGAAGAACCAGATTATCAGGACACCACTTGACCCGGATATTACCTTTTCGGATGATCCTTTACGCATGATGCGGGCGATTCGTTTTGCATGTCAGTTGTTTTTTGATATACATCCCGATGCACTGACTGCTATAAAACGCAATGCAGAACGCATTAAAATTGTATCTCCGGAGCGGGTCATGGAGGAGTTGAATAAAATCGTACTTTCTGCCAAACCTTCCATCGGTTTTTACCTGATGTTTGAAACGGGTCTGCTTGAACTTATTTTTCCGCAATTCCTTGATTTAAAGGGAGCTGCATACATCGACGGAAAAGGACATAAAGATAATTTCAGCCATACGCTGGAGGTGCTGGATAATTTATCAGCAAAAACCGACAATTTATGGCTTCGCTGGGGTGCCATCCTTCATGATATTGGTAAACCGGCAACACGGAGGTTTGATCCGCAGGCAGGCTGGACATTTCACGGGCATGAAACGAAGGGAGCCCGCATGGTTCCTGCCATTTTTACGAAATTACGCCTGCCGCTCAATGAGAAGATGCGTTATGTTCAGAAACTGGTACAACTTCATTTGAGGCCCATTGTTCTGGCTGAGGAAATTATAACAGATTCGGCAGTGCGCCGTCTCTTATTTGAAGCCGGGGATGAAATTGATGACCTGATGCTCCTGTGTGAATCGGATATCACTACGAAGAATCCGGCTAAAGTTCAGCGGTATCTCAAAAACTTTGCACTTGTCCGCGAAAAACTCATAGAAATTGAAGAAAAAGATAAAATAAGGAACTGGCAACCCCCGGTAAGCGGTGAATTAATCATGGAAACCTTTGGTATAGGACCATCAAAAGAAGTCGGAATTATTAAAAATGCCATACGGGAAGCTATCCTTGACGGATTGATTCCCAATGAGTTTGAGGCTGCATTTCAGCTCATGAAAACGGAAGCTGAAAAAATCGGACTAAAAAAACCAGAATTGTAAGTTGAATTTATTTTTTTTTCTAATTTTATCTCGATTGAAAATGTTAAACCCTTGTAATATTATTTAGAATGCACGCGTATCGGTTCAGGATTTTAGCAGAAGAGCAGGATGATTTTATCAGAGACATTGAAGTACTTGCAAATCAAACATTTGAAGAATTGCACCACTACCTTGTCAGTTTATTCGAATTTGACGGGAAGGAACTGGCCTCCTTCTCCATGTGTAACGGGAAATGGCATAAAATAAGTGAAATAACACTTATTGATATGCAGACCGATGACGGGAATGATCCGGACGAGGATGATGATTTGCCGAATGCAGGAACTAAAAAGCTAAAGACTTTTTTAATGTCGGTCAGTAAGATCAGGGATTTTATCGAGGACCCGCATCAGCGTATTATATATGAGTATGATTTTTTACGGCAACGCACTTTTTTCCTCGAATTATCTAAAATTCTGACAGCGGAAGACGGTTTAAGGTATCCACGTTGTATCAAATCTGAAGGAAATCTGCCAAAAGCAGCTGTAGCTCAAATAGTTCCGGGTGATTTGGATGACGAGGACATGGATATTGTCAGCAATATTTTCGCAGAAGGGAAAGATTTTGAAGATGAGTTGGACGATAATTTTGAAAGCAACCTGGACGATGGTTTTGAAATAGAAGAAGATCAGACCATGGACATGAATACAAGCCAGTCATTCGATAGCGGATATGAAGAAGGGAAGGGGTGATGAACCTTTACCCTTATTAATTACACTTGAAGGTCCTACAGCGATAGGAAAAACAGCTGTAGCGATTGAGCTTGCCAGGTATTTTAAGACCGAAATAATTTCAACAGACAGCCGGCAATTCTTTCGGGAAATGCAGATTGGTACTGCCATGCCTTCTTTTGAAGAGTTGCAAAGTGTGCATCACCACTTTTGTGCTGAAAAATCTATACATGAGAATTTTACGGTTTTTCAGTTTGAGCAGGAAGCCATTCATCGTCTGGAAAGTCTTTTTAAAGATCATGATTGTGTGATTGCAACCGGTGGTTCCGGTTTGTATATGCAGGCTTTGATACAGGGCATTGATGACTTACCTGATCCTTCTCCGGATTTGCGATTGGAATTACAGCAACGATTTGATAAAGAGGGTGTTGGGTTTTTACAGGATTGGTTATTTCAACTAGATCCGGTTTATTACAATCAGGTTGATCTGCAAAATCCGGTTCGGCTGATGCGTGCCATCGAAGTATGTCTGGTGAGTGGGAAAACCTATTCATCCCAACGAACAACCCCGAAAAAACAACGACCATTTCGGGTTATACGCCTGGGTTTGTGCATGCCCCGTCCTCAGTTAGCAGACCGGATTTCTTTCAGAATCACTAAAATGATGGAAATGGGGTTTCCCGAAGAAGCCAGACAGCTTCATGCGTATAGGGGAATTGTGCCTTTAAAAACAATCGGGTATCCCGAATTATTTGATGTACTGGAAGGTAAAGCCACACTCGAGTCAGCAATAAGCCTGATTGCGGTTAATACGCGCCGATATGCCAAGAAACAAATGACATGGTTGCAGGCACAGAAGGATATTACCTGGTTTCATCCTGTTCAAACCGAATGTATTAAGCGGTTTCTGTTGCGAAATAGAACTCTCTGATTAATTGTTTTTTCAGGTAACACTATTTTCTTTCATTCGTATACTAATTAGAATTAAAAGAATTTTCAGGATTTGTCTTCTGAAGTTTCTAATTATTTCTTATTTTTGGAAACATTTGAGGGTTTAAATTGTTATTTTTGCGAATTGCCATCAAAGGGTTTTGTAATATGAATAGGTGATTAAATGTCTGAAATTCTTAATAAATCGATTAGTACAAATGGCACCGGGAGCGAAATAGTCGGGCTTTCCCGTCGTTTATATGATTTAGCACCAGTCTCAATTTGGGAAGTTGATCTTCAAATGATGCGTAATTCCCTCTTAGAATATATTCGGGTGAATAATATTCAGGATTTAAAAAAGGAACTGGCTGACCGGTTTGAACTTCTCGACGGCTTTATCCAAAATCTTGAGATAAAGTATGTTAACAAGTGGACCCTTAGAATGTATAAATCCGAGTCACAAGAGGATCTGCAGCAAAATCTTTCCAGAATATTCAGGTTGGAATCATGGCCTTATCTGCTTGATTTTGCCCAATGTCTTGTTAACGGAGATGCAACGTTTATCGGAGAAGGATTGAACTACACTTTAACCGGAGAACGGCTTCCCATCATTCTTACCGTTAGTTTTCACGAAGGGGATCATAAATATCAAAACGTTGTATATACTATTTTCAACCTGACTGATATTCAGGAGTCCAATGATTTAATACGCAAAAGTGAGGAAAGGCTTCAAACAGTCTTAAAAGCCATTCCTGATCGTATTTATCTGATTGATCGTGAAGGGTATTATCTGGATTATTACAATAATGCAACTGTTAATGAATCATTTGGCAAAACAGCCATAATAGGCCTTCATTTGCGGGATTTGTATTCTCCGGAAACTGCCCAGAAATACCATGCCAGCATAGAGGTTTGCCTCGAGACCGCCAAAAACCAGTATCTTCAATATGATCAGACAACAGATGGAGTTACCCGGTATTTTGAATCACGGATTGTTAAGGCGGGTCAATATGAGGTACTTGTGATGGAAATGGATGTAACGGTTCGGCGTTTGGCTGAATTTGAGATTACCAAATCCTTCGAGCATTACAGGGCACTTTTTGAATCAGCGAATGATGCAATTTTGATAATAGATCCTAAAACTGAAGTCATTCTTTCAGCCAATTCAAAAGCTGAAGATCTATATGGTTTTGCATTGGACGAGTTTATAGGTTTGAGCCTGAAAGGATTAACAAAGGACGGAGATAAAGGTGTTAGTCAGTTACATACTGAACTTGCAGGAGATGGATTCAGGAATTTTGAAACAGTACATTATTCGAAAACAGGGGAAGAAATTCATTTGCTGGTGAATGGTTCAAAAATCGACTTTAATGGTAAAGAATGTATGTTGATTATCAACCACGATATTACTGAGTTAAAGCGATCGGAAAGAGTTAAAAATGCTACTTACAGGATTTCAGAACTTGCCATGCAGGTCGAGAATAATAACGACCTCTTCAGAGCGATACATGAAATCATTGCCGGGCTGATGCCGGCGAAAAATATTTACATTGCATTATATGATCCGGAAAGTGACCTGTTGAGTTTTCCTTATTATATTGATGAAAAGGATGCTCCCCCTGAACCTGCCAAACCGGGGAAAGGTATAACTGAGTACGTTCTTCGCTCCGGGAAGCCACTATTGGTAAATGCGCATATTATTACCGAATTGACTCAGCTTGGTGAAATTGATATCATTGGAACGCTTACTTTTGATTGGCTCGGGGTTCCTCTTAAAACCAAGGAACGATCTATTGGGGTCATGGCTGTTCAAAGCTATCATGAAGGCGTGAGTTTTACAGAAAGCGATAAAGAAATGCTGATTTTTGTTTCAGAGCAGGTAGCCATGGCCATTGATAGCCGCATGAAAGAGGCTGAACTCCGCAAAGCCAAAAATACAGCAGAGGCTTCAAGCAGAATAAAATCGGCTTTGCTCAAAAATATGAGTCATGAGTTTCGTACTCCAATGAACGGAATTCTGAATTATGCCAAAATACTGCGGGAGCAACTCAGCGCAAACGATCAGAATGAAATGGCTGTCTCTATTCTGAATTCAGGAAACCGACTCATGGCTACCCTCGATGCAATTATGTATCTGGCTCAGATTGAGGGAAGCAGCATGAATCTCGAAATAGACAGGTTAGAAATCGGAGAACAGATAAAAGGAATTCTCGAGTATTTTGAAACAGAGGCTACCCATAAAGGCTTAAACTTTAAATTTTACCACGAGAGTCAGGCCTGGGGTTACCTTGACAAAGTATTGCTTTTACAAATTTGTAAGTACATTATTGACAATGCGATTAAGTTTACATCATCAGGATTAATCAGTGTTTTTGTGCGAAAAAGTGAGCATGATTCAAAACAGTATGCCGAAGTTGAAATTAAAGATACCGGGATTGGTATCTCGGAGGTAAATCAGAAAATGATTTTTTCCGAATTCTGGCAGGAAAGTATGGGTTATGGCCGATCGCATGAAGGTTTTGGTTTAGGTCTGACATTATCTAAAAAAATGGTAGAATTAATGAATGGCCGGATTTGCCTCTCAAGTCAACCCGGCATCGGTTCTTCTTTCTTCATTCGGTTTCCCTATGCAGAAATTTCGAAAATGAGTCTGATGGCAGATTCAAAACCGGAAATTGAAAAAGGAATGAAGCCGGAACCGGAAGAAACCTCCAGTTCTTTTTATACCAAGCCGGAGGTATTGGTAGTTGAAGATAACCAGGTTAACATGGAATTAACCACCATGTTTTTACGGGATGTATGTAAAACAGATCGTGCCAAGGATGGATTAACGGCCATCAAACTGGCCGGTGCAAAGAAATATGATGCGATCCTGATGGATATTAATCTCGGCCCGGGTATGAACGGATTGGAAGCAGCTACAGAAATACGAAAAATTGATGGGTATCTTAATACCCCTATCGTGGCCGTTACCGGATACACAATGAGTGGTGACCGCGAAAAAATGCTGCAGGGGGGATGCTCTCACTATCTTCCCAAACCCTTTGATAAAAAAGGAATTGTGAAAATGGTGAAAGATGTTTTAAAGTTATCTGTCTGATTTTTTTTATTCCCGTTAAACCTTTTCTTACTGTTTGGGTCAAAGATTCTGTAAATCGAATTTATTAACCCAAAACTTCAAACAATGAAAGCACAAAATTTTTTAAAACTTTTTCTGGTTTCTCTGATAATCAGCAGCTTTGTATTTACATCCTGTAAAAAGGATAAGGATGATATAAATACTGATACAGATACAAATCAGGCCAGCGATTTTGCACTTGCCGAAAAAACCTTTAATGACGCCCTTGATATTGCTGATGAAGCTGGTACCAGCGGGTCTGTCGGTCTTAAGGGTATGGAATCCGGCCTGCTCAGCAATTGCGCCACGGTTACCTTCGATACAATTGCTGTTCCTCATTTAATTACCGTTGATTTTGGTACTGTAAACTGCCTGTGCAATGATGGAAAATACCGACGCGGGCAAATTCTGATTTCCTTTACCGGACAATATATGCAAGCTGGTCATACACACACGATTACCTTCAATAATTATTTTGTGAATGACAATCAGGTAACCGGAACAAAAACCGTAATCAACAATGGTTACAATACTTCCAACCATCTGACATTTACGGTTACTGTTGATGGTCAGCTCATTCTTGCCAATAACGCAGGAACTATTTCATGGGAATCGGATCGGGTGCGCGAATGGACAGAAGGGGATAGCACTCCGGAAAAATCAGACGACGTTTTCATGATTACAGGGACCTCTACGGTAACCCGTATTAACGGCAGTACCAGTACTCATACAATTACAACACCATTGAGGATTGAAAGAGGATGTATGTTCCGCTATCCGGTAAGCGGGGTTGTATTGATCGAACGGACCAACTTACCCGATCGCATTCTGGACTACAGCTATATGAACAGTCAATGTGATAAAGTGGCTACGGTTACCATTAACGGAACATCCTACAACATTACGCTTCCTTAACACGACCATTATTGAATCAAAGAGCGGTTTTTTTAAGCCGCTCTTTTTTTATTTCTCCTTGTTTCTCAATATAATACGCAGCGACTGATCGTAGGTAAGATAAGACCAACACCAGTTTAGGAAAATGAAGATCCTGTTTTTTACACCCAATATGGCCATCAGGTGTACGAAAAGCCAGATCAGCCAGGCAAAAAATCCCTGAAAACGGATGAATGAAAAATCTGCAACAGCCATGTTTTTTCCAACTGTGGCCATTGAACCAAGATCCCGGTAATGAAAAGGTTTCATAACCATGGTGTTTTCAGGGTCAGACAGTATAAACTGTAAATTTTTGGCCAGATTACTTGCCTGCTGTAAACCAACCTGGGCAAGCTGTGGATGACCGTTGGGAAATTTATCCTCCGTTTGATAAGCCAGATCTCCAAGGGCAAAAATATTGCTAAACCCTTCAATTCTGTTAAATGAATCGGTTTTAATACGATGATTACGGGTGAAGACAGTTTCGGGAAGTCCCGGAATTTTTTTTGGAGCAACGCCTGCTGCCCATATTAAAGTCGAAGTAATAAGGTTATTTTGATTATTCAGGCTTACAGTTTCTCCATCAAAATCTTCAACAGCAGTATTTAAGTTTACATTGACACCCAGCTGGCCTAAAAATTTAAGTGCACTGGCAGATGCCTGATCCGACATGCCATTTAACAATTTACCGGAAGCCTCCAGTAAATAAATATTCATTTCGTTAAAATCCAGTTCCGGATAATCTTTGGGAAGAATGAACCGTTTCATTTCTGCAAGGGCACCTGAAATTTCGACGCCTGTCGGTCCTCCTCCAACCACAACAATATTCATCAGACGCTTACGCCTTTCAGGATTCGTTTCTGTAAGCGCAGTTTCAAAATTTTGCAGAATGCGGTTGCGTAATCCAAGTGCTTCATTCACCGATTTCATGGGCATTGCGTTCGTTGCAATGAGTCCCTTTCCAAAGAAATTTGTTTCTACTCCGGTAGCCAGTACAAGGTAATCATAGCGTATTATGCCGATTGTTGTTTCAATTCTTTTGTTTTCAGGATCAACTTTTAACAGTTCACCAACCCTGATGTTTACATTGTTTTCTTTTTGAAATACCTTACGAAAAGGAAAGGCAATAGAACTCGGTTCAAGACCAGAAGTAGCAACCTGATATAGTAGCGGTTGAAACTGATGAAAATTGTTTTTATCAAGAAGGACAATTCTGAAAGATGATTTCAGCATTCGTTTTGCCAGTTTCAAACCGGCAAAACCACCTCCGACAATTACAAGTCTTGGCCGACCATCATCCGGAATATTTGCTTTCATATTAGATCAACAATTTCCATCCCGATTAGTTAGTACTTTCATTCGTTTTATTGTAGAAAACAATCTGTTTATCCAATACATCCAGCCAGATAACGGAGTCTTTCTTTAAGGTTCCGGCCAGGATCATTTTTGATAATTCATTCAGCACCTTTCGCTGGAAAACCCGTTTCAAGGGTCGTGCACCATATTGAGGATCATAACCCAGTTCGGCAATCCAGTCAATGGCATCTTCTGTTGCTTCGAGTTGAATTTCATTGACTGCAAGCATAGCCTGATACTTCTTAAGCTGAATTCTTACGATATCATTGATTTCCAGACGTGTAAGCGGTTTGAACATAATGGTTTCATCAATACGGTTCAGAAATTCAGGACGGATTGTTTTTCGGAGTAAAGCAAAAATTTCGTTCCGCATTTTGCGTAGTATGGCGTCATCCAGAACACCAGCGGCTTTTTCCATGTATTCCTGAATGATGTGTGAACCGATATTGGAGGTCATTATTATAATGGTATTCCTGAAATCAGCAGTTCTACCTTTATTATCGGTCAGCCGGCCTTCATCCAGAACTTGCAGCAGAATATTAAAAACATCCGGGTGGGCTTTTTCGATTTCATCCAGTAAAACAACGGAATAGGGTTTACGCCTTACTTTTTCAGTGAGCTGACCACCTTCGTCATAACCTACATAGCCAGGAGGAGCTCCGACCAGCCGTGAAACGGCATGACGTTCCTGGTATTCCGACATATCGATCCGGACCATGGAATTTTCATCATTGAACAGGTAATCGGCCAGTGCTTTGGCTAATTCAGTTTTGCCAACACCGGTTGTTCCCAGAAAAATGAAGGAACCGATTGGCCGTTTTGTATCCTGCAAACCTGCCCGGCTGCGGCGTATAGCATCGGCAATGGCAGAAATTGCCTCATCTTGTCCGACAATGCGTTCATGCAGAACCTCTTCCAGTTTCAGCAGCTTTTCCCGTTCACTCTGCAGCATCCGGCTCACCGGGATGCCGGTCCAGCGTGAAACAATATCCGCAATTTCTTCTGTTCCGACTTCTTCGTTAATCATTGCAGAATTCGATTGAAGAACACCAAGGTTTATTCTGGATACCTCCAGATGCTGTTCAGCTTCTTTAATTTTTCCGTAGCGTAACTCGGCAACAAGCCCGTAGTTTCCTTCCCGCTCAGCCTGATCGGCTTCCAGTTTATAGGTTTCGACTGATTTTCTAAGTTTCTGGATTTCGTCCACAATTTCCTTTTCAGCTTTCCATTTGGCATGGAGTTGATTGCGGTCTTCAGTCAGATTCGCAATTTCTTCGGAAAGCTGTTTGAGTTTTTCTGCATCATTTTCCCGTTTGATGGCCTCCCGTTCGATTTCAAGCTGACGAATTTTTCGTTCCACTTCATCAAGTGGCTCAGGCAGGGAATTGATTTCGAGACGAAGTTTGGACGCTGCCTCATCAATCAGGTCGATGGCCTTGTCCGGAAGAAAACGATCCGTAATATACCGTTGTGATAGTTCAACTGCGGCAATAATAGCATCATCCTTAATTCTGACCTGATGATGCGATTCATACCGGTCTTTCAACCCACGCAGGATGGAAATACTGGCGAGGGTATCGGGTTCATCAACCAGAACAATCTGGAATCGTCTTTCAAGGGCTTTGTCTTTTTCTATGTATTTCTGGTATTCATTTAACGTGGTTGCACCTATTGCCCGTAATTCCCCTCTGGCCAGGGCCGGTTTCAGAATATTTGCAGCATCCATGGCTCCTTCAGAAGCTCCGGCACCCACAAGGGTATGGATTTCATCAATAAACAGGACAACTTCTCCTTCCGAAGAAATCACCTCTTTAATTACACTTTTTAGTCGTTCTTCAAATTCACCTTTGTACTTTGCTCCGGCAATCAAGGCACCCATATCCAGTGAATAGATCTGCTTACTTTTCAGGTTTTCCGGAACATCCCCGTTAATGATCCGATGGGCAAGCCCTTCTGCAATGGCTGTTTTTCCCACACCGGGTTCACCGATGAGAATAGGATTGTTTTTGGTACGCCTTGATAAAATCTGAAGAATACGCCTGATCTCTTCATCTCTGCCGATTACAGGATCCAGTTTGCCGGCTTTGGCCAGTTCGTTCAGATTGCGGGCATAGCGGTTTAAAGCATCATACATTTGTTCGGATTGTGCGCCTTTGGTTATTTGTCCTTTGCGTAAATCCAGAATGACTTTTTTAAGATTATTTTCATTCAATCCACTGTCTTTTAATAATTTACTGGCAGTGTCGTTGCCAGACAGGATGCCCAGTAAAAGGTGTTCCAGTGAAACATATTCATCTTTTAATTCATTGAGACAGCTTACAGCACGCTGAATGGCCATGGCTGTGTTCTGGGCAATATGCTGTTCTCCGCCTTGTGATTTTGGGAGTGACTGCAGGCTGCGGTCGATTGCACTGAGCAGGATGGGGATATTGGTTTCTGTTTTGCCGAGTAAATATCGGATGTGATGTTCATCCACCATAAATAGTGCTTTCAACAGATGCATGCTTTCGATGGCCTGATGCTGGTAACCGGAAGCAATTTCATGTGCTTTTTGAATCGCTTCCTGGGTTTTTATAGTAAAATTATTGAGGTTCATTTCTAAGGTTTCGAAACGACCCTCAAATAGTATTCCGGGGAAGGATTTGTGTAAAATACGGAAAAAACGTCAGAAAGATATCGGGTTAACTGCCGATTTGGCGCTCTATTTCTTGCGATGCAGGATTAGAAGTGTAATTTCAGGACGCAATCCGATTCTTCCCGGAAATCCCAGAAAACCAAAACCGGGATTTACATACAATTGCTGCGTGTTTGTTGTGAATAATCCGGCCCATTGCTTATAGATAAAGTAGGCAGGACTAAAACGGTAGTCCTTGATTTCCAATGCCATCTGCATCCCATGAGTATGCCCGGACAAAGTAAGGTCTATGTCTTTTTTGTTTTCAACTTCGGCACGCCAATGTGTAGGGTCATGGGAGAGAAGAATCGAAAAGCCAGTGGAATCACAACCGTTCATTGCTTTATCCAGTTTGCCATACTGCCTGAATTTCTTTTTGCCCCAGTTATCAATCCCGATTACAGCGAGCGAATCTGTCTCCTTTTTCAAGATGATATGCCTGTTTCTCAAGAGTTGAAACCCGGTCTGCTCATAGAAAAGACTGATACGGTGAATGTCATTACCAGAGCTGTCGCGGCTACCATAGCGGGCATAATCACCCATGTCGTGATTACCAAGGATTGCAAGCTTGCCATAGGGTGCATTTAATGCAGTAAATGCTTTAATATAAGGTTCGGTTTCAGCTGAATTCACATTGATGAGGTCTCCGGTCAGGCATATTAAATCAGGTTTTGCCTGTTGGGCCATCAGCAAACCTTTCTCAACATCTTTTGGGTTGGTCCAGCTGCCCAGATGCATATCCGAAAGCTGAACAACCCGGAATCCATCAAAAACCGCCGGAAGGTCAGCTGAAAACACATGAACCTCCCTGACCTGAAAATCGGAACGGGTTACATATATCCCTTTCAGAATAAAAAAGACTATCACAAGCGAAAGGAATAGTCCGGCCAGTGCAAAGGTTCGTCTGATGTGGAATTTAACCAGTGAAGAGATGCTTTTATGTCGGTTGAACAGTCTGTATTTCAACCGTTTCAATAAAATCAGCAATTCTCCGCACCAAAATGCAAATACAAGAATAAGCTTCGGAATGTAGATGATTGCAAATACGGCTGTTAAAACAAAATGACTCCTGTAACTCTCCGGGTCGTTTTCGATAGTTGGATGTAAAATAGTCCAGGTAACCGAAAAAACAATAAGTCCGATGATTGACAAATTCTGTAGAATCCTGAAAGCAAAAGGATAGTTACTCCCCGGAGAGTGGTGTTTTAACCTCTTAATTAACAAGTAGATACAATAATCGGCTATGACCAATACGATGAAGCCGCTTAACAATCGTTCAAACATTTTTCTGATTTTTTGTTATAGAGCCAATCCCCGCCGATAAAAACCGAAATGCAGAAATAATCAGGGGTATACCCATGCAAACAAGAAAAGGGTAATAATAGTTAAGTGGAATGAGATGAATTTTCTTCATAACAATACCGGCAGATATCATGATGGTCATCATTCCGTAGCTTTTCCAGTCGAAAAAGGAAAAGGCACATGGCTGATAAATCGTGATATTTTGAATTCTGAAAATATGTTTGGCTGATATCCTGCTGAACATCAGCAGATAAAAGAGGATTCCTGCAGGAATGGAGATGAGTAAAGGCTTGAGTGGATCAGGTGTCAGCAATAAGGGAGTCAGCCCTTTCATCAATAGCATTGTACCGGCAAATGCCCACACTGCCGATGCAATAAAAAACAGATACTCGACCGGGACCGATGGCTTGTACTGAATGAGGTATCTGTTTAGTTTTGCTTTCATTCCTGTTATGATTCGGCAGAAAATCGCATTTTCTGAACATCGAGGGTGTCAATTTTCAGCAATTCATTTTCAAGCCGATACATTTCTGTGTGGTCTCCTTCGAGTTCAAGGATAATCAATCCTCCCGGAACAGCATGATCATCAATTACTTCATGCAAACCAAGCCGTGTTTTAATAACACAACCATAGGCTGATAATAAACCCTGAAGTTTCACAGTATCTGTGAAGCCTTTTTTTACGAATATTCCCAATATTGTCACCATAATATCTAAAATCATGCGGTCGTAGAGACTTACGCTAATGCGACAAATCCTCTATTTCCAAATTTCCAAATTATCAAATTTTCAAATCAATAATCCCAGCTCATTTCCCGGATTTCCAGTCCTCCGATTTCACCCAGGGCTGCTTCCAGTTCATGCCATTCATCCGGATTCCCGGTAAGCTGCAGGATAATGATCCCGGTTCGTGAACATTTGGTCTCGGATAGCTCATGAAATCCAAGCCGTGTTTTAATAATCTTTGCATTTTTGCTCAGAATAGCCTGAGTTCGTCCGGCTTCTTTGATCCGGTCTTTGATAAGCAGTCCAAGGATTTTAATGTTGCTCATGATTCGTTGTCTTTATAAATACAGGTCGCGCTGACCTTGTTTTATTTTTTCGATACGGTCGCTGAGATCTTCAATATTCTGGCTTAAAGCAAGATCCCGCAGGTTTTTTTCGATAACCTTATATCCTTTTTCTTTGCGTTCAGGCGTAGCATAATCCTCAAGATACTCAGCAAAAGTGAGAATGGCATTCGGTGAACAGAAGCGTTTGATAAAACCGGGAACGCTGAACTCCATAAAATGCTCGCCGGTTCTGCCTTTGCGGTAACATGAAGTACAGAAGGAGGGGAGGAAACCATTGTCGAGCAGTTCATCGATAATTTCGGAGAGCGGTCTGGAATCGTTGATAAAAAACTGCTCTTTATTCAGATCCTGTTCGGTTGGTATGCTTTCTTCATGATAGCCGCCGAGTTCAAGTTTGGTTCCTCCGTCAATTTGTGATACCCCGAAATTGATCACTTCTTTCCGCACCATCGGTGTTTCCCGGGCTGTAAGTATCATACCTGTATATGGAACGGCCAGACGCAGAATGGCTACCAGTCTTACAAATTCTTCATCTTTTACGATGAAACTTTTATCCATATCTCCCATGGCAGCAGCCTGGATACGTGGAAATGAAATGGTGTGTGGTCCAACATTGTAAACTGCTTCAAAATGATTGGTATGCCGAACCAGTCCCATCACTTCGTACCGCCAGTCGTACAATCCGAACAATGCACCAATGCCAACATCATCAACACCGGCTTCCTGAGCACGGTCGAGCGCTGTAAGCCGGTATTCGAAATTCCGTTTCATGCCACCGAGATGATATTTCTTGTAAATTTCCGGGTGATAGGTTTCCTGAAAAACCTGATATGTACCGATTCCGGATTCTTTAACGATGCGGAACCCTTCAATATCCAGTGGTGCAGCATTGATATTCACTCTGCGGATTTCACCCGGACCTTTCTTTACTCCATAAACAGTTCTTACCGTATGGGCAATGAATTCGGGAGAATAATGCGGATGTTCACCATACACCAGAATTAATCTTTTCTGACCGGTATCCTCCAGGGCCTCTACTTCTGCTATTAGTTCTTCATCACTGAGTGTAGTACGGACAGCCTCCTTGTTTGAGGATCTGAAACCACAATACTGGCAATTATTGGTGCATTTATTACCGACATAGAGTGGAGCAAATAAAACGATACGGTTTCCATAAACCTTCTTCTTGAGGGTTCGGGCACCTTCTTTAATTTCTTCGATCAGATCAGGATCTGTAGCATTGATTAAGACCGCTGTTTCTGCAAGGGTAAGCCTCTGCTTGTCGAGCGATTTTGCAATAACATCACGTACACGTTGACGATCTGAGCGGGTATTTATCAGAATATCCCAGATTTCATCAGGATCGATAAATGGTTCCATCCGTTTATCCGGGATTTTACATAGCTCGGGAGTAAATTTCATAGCAGCTGGCTTAGTTTAAGCAGTATATTAAGATACAGTCATTGAGGCAATTCGGGATTATTTATTCAGCGATTCTTTTATTTTATCCCGAAGACCATCCATGAATTTTTTTTCATTTGTACGACTGTATGAAAATGCAAAGTTTGTCAGATCATTTGTAAATTGTTTGCCTCCGGTTTTGCGGGTTACATAGAGTGATGAGGAAGCAACTTCATATTTTTCGACAAGGGCGGCATTTTTTGGATCATCTATGTTAATCACGATCATTTTCACGGTTCCTGCAGCCTTTTCTGCCTTAAAATACGTGTCGATTGTTTTCAAGGCATTTTGTTCAATGCTGTTGCAGGTGGCACAACGGTTTTTTCCATGAAAGTAATACACTTCAACAGTAGATTTAATCTGTGTTTTATTTTGTGTGTATCCACCTGAAAGAAATCCTGCAGTCAGGCAAAGTAAAAGGATCAGTTGTTTTTTCATAGTATTTGATATTTAACTTTTTAGCAGTGGTTATATTAAGTTACCATTCAACAATCAGGCCATCATAGGCCGGTTCAATATTGTCAGGTAGTTTTTTACCTATTTCATTATGCAAACCAATAAAGTGACTCATATGGGTAATATAGGCTTTCTCAGGATTTAATTCTCTAATAATGTCTACGGCTTCCTGCAAACAAAAGTGTGACACATGTTTTGAATTTCGTAAAGCATTGATTACAATAACTTTAGAACCCTTTATTTTATCAAGTTCTTCATGTGCTATGTGACTGGCATCTGTGATGTAAGTGAAATCATTGATCCGAAAAGCAAAAATTTCCATTTTATTGTGAAATACTCTTATCGGCGTAAAGTTTAATCCTCCTATATCAAAATCGCTTCCATCGATAGGATGAAAATTGAGTTGCGGAGCACCAAAAAACCTGCCTTCTGTTAAAAAATAAGGGAATTCCCGGTAAATTGATGAAATCACAGTTTCGGAGGCATAGACCTCCATCGATTTGTTTAAAACATAATTAAACCCACGTACATCATCGAGTCCGGCAATATGGTCTCTGTGTTCATGGGTAATCAGGATGGCATCAATATCATCTACCTCATGCCGTATCATCTGATACCGGAAATCCGGTCCGCAATCAATCACAATTTTTTTGTTGCAACATTCAATCAGGAGTGAGGTCCGGAGTCGTTTGTCGCGGGTATCCTTCGATTTACATACATTACAATCACAGGCAACAACCGGTACGCCTGTGGAAGTACCAGTTCCCAGAAATGTAATTTTAATCGTTGGATGCTTGTGATTGTCCATTAATAAATAAGTTCTGATATTTCGTTGATATCGGTTTGAAGATCGTTTGTGTTCACAATTAGTTGTTCCCGGATGAGTTTATGAAATAAAATGGTATATTGTATATTCTTTTGATAATCAAATGCTTCAAGTGGAAAAATGCTTGCAACCCTGCCCAGATTTGAAGTAAAGCCGGAATCGGATTTATTTTCGATTAAAACGAGCGCTTTGGTTATTGTAACATTGTTGGAAATACTCACAGCATAGGTTCCTTCAGGAGGGATAAGTTTGCAGTTTTCTTCAATTTCAATTGTATATCCTTGTGGTATTAAGGATTCCTGTTGTATTTTCAACGGGCCGATTATCATATAAAAATGATCCAGGTAGGCATTTGCCCGCTGTATTTTACCTTCAAGCAGGGCTTTTCTGATTCGGGTTGAGCTGACCGTTTCATTTTCTATATCCTGTTCAGGAATTTCTTCGACCTCAAAATTGTGATATTGTCCTAAGGCATATAATTCGTCATATCCACCTTCCTGTTGATACCCAAAATGATGATTAAATCCCACAATTACCTTCCGGGCATTGAGTTTGGCGACCAGGATTTTACGGATAAAATCGAGGGATGTAATCCGGGAGAATTCTTCTGTAAAATTGATTATCAAAAGGTTATCGAGCCCGGTTTGTTGAAGCAGACGAATTTTTTCGGCTTGAGAATTTATAAGCAGCAAATTTTTTCCGGCAGTTTCAGGATAAAGGACTTTTCGCGGATGCGGATGGAAAGTGATCAGAAGACTTTCTCCGTTGATGTCTTTGGCAAGCCTGCACAGACGTTTGATTATGGTTTTATGGCCAACATGTACTCCGTCAAAAGAACCGGTTGTTATAACAGTAGGGTGTAGTTTCCGGAATTGGTCCGGATCATGATAAATTTTCATTTCAATCCGATCAGAGGCCGAGCGAGTTCTTTTTTACAAAATAGGCAATTTTTTCAAGCGAAGTGATCATGTCATACTCCTGTAAATATACATGGGGCGGAACATTTACCGTTGTTGGTGTGTAATTCAGGATCCCTTTGATACCGGACTGAACCAGTGATTCAGTAACCCGGCTTGTTTCTTCACCCGGAACTGTCATAATCCCGATCTGAATGTTATCCGACTTGATTATTTTACTGAGCTGATCAACATGATAACAGGGAACACCTGCATAAACCCGGTTTATTTTATCAAGATTGGTATCGAAAGCGGCAATAATCTGAAGTTTGGCCCTTTTCCCGTTAAAATAACTGATAATAGCCCGCCCAAGATTTCCCATCCCGATAATACAGGCTTTCTGGCCTTCTTCGGAATCGAGAATATTACCGATCAGACTGATAAGTTCTGTAATTTCATAACCATGCCGAAGCGTTCCGGAGTATCCTATCAGCATGATGTCACGCCTGACTTGTACAGGTGTAATGTGCAATAAACCAGCCAGTTCATGTGAATAGATGTGGCTTTTTTTATTGTTCAGGTAAAGCAACAGAGCCCTTCGGTATTGGCTCAGACGTTCAATTGTTTTTTCCGGTAATTTTTTTGACATCAACATAAGGCAGGATATGTTTAATTTTTCTTTGGTAAAGTAATGGAAAAATTGCTTCCCTCTCCGGGCTTACTCTTCACTTCAATGGTTCCTTTATAGACATCAACAATTTTCCTGACAATGGATAAGCCCAGTCCGCTCCCCGAAATATTGCGGGTTTCCGGGCTTTTCACCCGTACAAAATCATTGAATATTGTACTCATATTTTCTTCTGATATTCCGATACCGGTATCTGCAACGTAAATGTAAACATTATCTTTATCCGATTTTATGTTGCAATCAACCCGTCCGCCATCTTTATTGTATTTAACAGCATTGGAGATCAAATTGTTGAAAATAATCTGCATTTCATTGGCATCGGAGTGATAAAACACTACTTCATTGGCATTCAAATAGACATTAACATCGCGCTGAATGGCATATGGCCGTAGTGTGTCGATAGAGTTACGAGCTATTTCATTTAACTTTATGTCCTGATAATCCTGCGAAGGCTTATTGGAGTCTATTCTCGTTAAATCGAGTAAATCAAGGATCAGGAATCGCATTCCTTTGATGCGTTCAAGCGACCGGTCGATCATTTCGATATAGGCTCCCACATCATTTCCCATTTGGCGCTCACGGATAATTTTAAGGTAGCCTTCTATTCCGTTTAATGGTGCTTTTAACTCATGAGATAAAATAGACAAGAACTGAAACCGGATATGTTTTCCTTCTTTATTCAGTTTCTGTGTCATCCTTTTCAGAAAGAGTTGTTTGGAAATATTTTCCAGCGATGACCTTAATTCCTGAGGTGTAAAGGGTTTGGGAATAAAATCAAATGCCCCGTCACGTGTGGCTTTCACTGCCAGTTCCAGGGAGGCATAGGAAGTGATCATAACAACCAGAATATCGTAGGATTTAGACTTGATATATTCTAAAACCTCCACACCCTGGATGCCTGGTAACTTATTGTCGAGCAATACGATATCGGGTAATTGTGCGTCAATAATTTCTATGCCTTCTTCGCCCGTGGCAGCCTCCAGAATTTCAAATTCAATGGATTCATCCATAAATGGATAATCAACCCGAAAGTTTTGCAGGATACGTTTTGTGCCTGACCGGATACCAGGTTCATCATCGACAACGAGAATTTTAAATATAGCCATGGGTTATTGAAGTTTGAGTAAACGGTTTATTTCTTTGTGGAGTTGATCGCCCCGAATTCCTTTGTCGAGGAATAAATCGGCTTTAATCCAGTTTTTATCGCTTTCATTTACCGGATCAAAACTCATTCCGGTTTCAGCACTCACCGCAGTTGCAATAATTACAGGCAAATCCGGATATTTACGTTTGATTTTATAGGCCAGAATAAATCCACTGTCTTCGGTTTCCATCATAAGGTCAAGGATGGCCAGATCGGGTTTAAAGGTTTCAAGAATATGTTCAGCTTCCTTTTGTCCTTCTGCAACCACGACTTCAAAACCAAATTGTTTGATTTTCAGGCTTAACTGAAAAAGATAATCCGGGTCATCATCAACGATTAAAATTGTTTTTTTCATTTCTTGTTAAATTAAACAGCCGCAGGGCTGGTGGATCGCGGTATACTGATTGTAAAAGTTGTGCCTGTAGATCCCATCTTAGGATCGATATTCGATTTCACAGTGATATTTCCTTTGTGCATTTTGACAATTCCATATATAATAGGTAGTCCAAGTCCGGTGCCTTTACCAATCGCTTTTGTTGTAAAAAACGGAGTAAAAAGTTTGCCCATGTCATTCGGATGAATACCGGTTCCGTTATCGGTTATGGAACAAATCATTTCAGTACTGGAATTTTCGAGCAGTATGTGGATTTTTCCGCCATCAGGCATGGCATCAATGGCATTTTTAATGAGATTGGTAAACACCTGTGTCATTTGATCCGGGTCGAGTTTAACTTCCGGATCATCCATTTTTGATTCTTTCGTAATGGTAATATTATCCGGTATGATCACTGAGTTTAAGCTGGTTTCAATGACACCCACTATATTCACATCCGTAAAATTAACCTGGTTTTTCCGGGCAAAATTTAGCAATCCGGCTACAATTTTTTTACACCGGTCGGCTTGTTCCACGATTAAATCGAGATCCTGCCGCATCGGATGATCTGGTGGGGCTTCATCTTTTAAGATATTGGAATACATTGTAATAACCCCAAGAGGGTTGTTCAATTCATGGGCAATTCCAGCCGAAAGTTGCCCCATTGAAGCCAGCTTTTCACTCTGTTGCAGGGCTTGTTGAGCAGAGGCGAGTTTATCATTCGAGATGTTGAGCTCCTTGATATAATTATGCAGCTTTTCGATGGTAAAGGGCAGACACATTTCGGTTTCTGCCAGTCCCTGAAGAATGGCAATAGCATGTTCATTACAGGTATCATACCCACAGGCACCGCAATTCAGTAAATCACGTGCAGTGTATTTTCCCATCGATTGCAAAGTTTTCTCCACTTCAGCATACTCCGGGGTGAGTATACGTCTGTCTTTCGGTTTAAACGAAGCCGTCAGACTGATGTTTGAGTATTTTTCAAGATCAGCAGCATGTTGTTGAGGATCAATGTTTTTTAACTTTTGATTGACGTACCGGCTTATTTTATACCGCCGCGAAAACTTTTTTCCTTCAGGCGACATACCAGCGCCCATATAACATCCTTCACAGCAAAGCAGTTCGAGATGTTTTGAGTTCACGAGTCCTTCATCAAATTCTTTCACGGCATCCCGGATATTCACCCGCCCTTCTGCCAGCAGGATATCACCCTGACACAGATCAATCTGCAGGTCGGATGTTTCCAACAGCCCGCCACTCATAGGAAAAATTGCACCTCGTCCTGCCAGAGGCGGATCAAATTCGGAGGCTCGGGCCAGGTCGGGCTGGATGTTCTTAATGGCAAACATTTCCCTTAATTCGCGAAACGTTAAAATGTGTTCAAGTTCATCGGTTTCTGCTTTTTTGGCGATACAGGGTCCAAAGAAAACTACTTTACTTTCCTGACCATAAATTGATTTGGCTACGCGTGCCATGGCCACCATCGGCGAAGCCACCGGAGCCAGGTAGGGTACAAGATTCGGATAATAATGTTCAATAAAATAAACGATAGCCGGACAATCTGATGAAATACTGGGCTCGTCGGCTTGTTCCGACATTAATTTTCGATATTCTTTTGCTACCAGATCAGCACCAAATGCAACTTCCATCACGTGGTCGAAACCCAAAGCCCGGATCATTCCTACCAGAATGTGATAATCTTCAATTTCCTGAAATTCAGCAGGAAAACTGGGAGCAATTAAAGCAATAGTTTGTTCAGTTCGGTTCATCATCGCAAAGGCATTGTCGATTCCTTTCAGAAAAACCTTTGCATCCTGACTGCATACTTTGATGCAATTACCACAGCCAATACATCTTTCATGGATAACCTCCGCCTGACCATTTATTATTTTAATAGCCTTCACCGGGCATTCACGCAGGCAGGTATAGCACACCCTGCAACGGTCTCTGACTGTAAAAACCAACTGGCGTCGGGTTGTTGTTGTGGGATCGTCGGTCATAGTATTATTTTAAGACGGTTCTTGCCTGGTATTTTACAGCGAATTTGTCATGCCAATCTGTATCTTCACCCTGAGGGAATAGTCTTTCCTGCACTTCCATAAACGCGGTATTTTTCCATAAGCCCGGGTTAATACCTTTGTCAACCGATTCATAAATTGATTTCATCCGCATCGTAAGTGCATTTTCATCCGCATTGAAGGGTTGTCCGCCGCCGTTAATACAGCCACCCTGACAGGCTACGACTTCAATGAAATGCAAACGCTCGCTTTCCGGACGGGATTCGGCCAATAGTTTTCGGATTTGAATCATCGAACTGACAACAGCAACATTGATTTCCTGTCCGCCAAGGTGAAATTTCATTTCCTTATAGTCTTTTAATCCTCTGATTTTCTGAAAGTTAATAGCTGTTTCTGGTGTATTGGTATGGATAGCCGAAAAGGTTCGAAGGACGGCCTCAGTAACACCTCCGCTAATACTGTATAGTTTCGACCAGTTTGTTTTGTTCCCGAAGGGAGCATCTGGCATTTCCGGTTCACATAAATCAAGGTCTATCCCATTCAATCTGAATAGTTTAATGAGTTCCCGGGTTGTTAAAACTGCATCAATTTCTTTACCTGTATCTGCCATTAAATTGCTATTTCCGGCTTCAAATTTTTTAGCTGTGCACGACATTATCGAAACGGAAAATGTTTTTAATGTATTGATTTCCGGGTTTTCGGCTGGTGTCTGGGTCAGGAGCCAGGCTGTTATTTGTTGCGGGCTTCTTATTCCTGATAACAGAGGCAGTTCTTCCGGATAATACATTTCTGCGTATTTGACCCAGGCAGGGCAATCCGATGTGATGAGCGGGAAGGGTCCGTTATTCCGGATTCGCCTGTCCAGTTCGGCAGCAACAGCCATGGCATTGAGTTCACTGGCCATCCCTGTATCATAGACTTTTAAAAAACCAATTTTCCGGAGGGCTGCATTGATGATACCCTGGATGTCTTTTCCTGCTTTCATGCCCGATTCTTCAGCAAAAGCCTGAGCCACAGAAGGGCTTACCTGAACAACCGGATAGAGGGCAGGATTATGGAGGGCTTCATGAACCTGGTTAAAAGTTTCCTTTTCATGGAGAGCACCGGTCGGACAACTCAAAATACACTGACCGCAGGTGATGCAGTTCGACAAATTGATAGGTTTCTTCCAGGCAGTTCCCACCACGGTATTGATTCCTCTTTTTTGAAATTCAAGGCAGCTGACACCGACCACTTCTCCACAGATGCGGACACATCGGCCGCACAAAATACATTTTGCCGGATCAAAAACGATAGCTGAGCAGCTTTGGTCCACTTTCTGGGCATTTTTCTTTCCCGGAAACCTGCGTTCCCTGACATTGTGTTCCATGGCCAGGCTCTGCAGTCCGCAATTATTGTTGCGCACACAATAGAGACAGTCATCCGGATGGTTTGCCAACAGCAGTTCAACCAGCGATTTGCGTGCTCTGATAACCTTCGGAGAATGTGTTTTGATTTTCATCCATTCCTCCACAGGCTGTGAGCAGGAGGTAACCAGACCATCTTTCCCTTCCACTTCCACTACACACATTCTGCAGGCTCCGGTTGGACTCAGATTTTTAAGGTAACAGAGTGTAGGAACCTTGATACCATTGCGTTCCAGAGTCGACAATATCGTTTCACCCTTACGGGCTTTAAGGAGTTTGTTGTTGACTTCGATATTAAACAGCAGTTCTTTTCCCATGATTACTTAATACTTATGGCAACAAACTTACAGTTATCATAACAGATGCCGCAACCGGTACATTTATCATCCACAATAAAATGCGGAAAAGTCGGGGTTCCGATAATGGCATTTGCAGGGCATTTTTTCAGACATACAGTACATCCTGTACATTTCTCAGGATGGATATAAAATACACGAAGTTCTTTACAGACATTTGCCCGGCATTTGCGTTCAAAAATATGTTCTTCGAGTTCTTCACGAAAATGGTGCAGCATATTCATCACCGGATTGGCTGCATTTTTTCCCAATCCGCATAAGGATGTTTCATGGATTACTTCGGCCAGGCTTTCGAGTTGCATGACTCCTTTGAACCGTTCCAGGGTTTCGTGTGTATTCTCGTTGGTATGCCGGTAGGTGATACTGTTGAGGATATCTGACATTCTGCGGTTTCCTTCGCGGCAGGGGATGCATTTTCCGCAGCTTTCATGTTGAAGGTTATCCATATAATAACGCACAAGATCGATCAGACATTCATCTTCTCCGATAACAACTACACCACCGGATCCCAGACCAACTCCCAATGCCTGACAACTTTCGAAATCAAGCGAAAGATTTAGCAGGCTTTCCGGGAGAGAGTTCCCCAGGGGACCGCCAAGATGTACAGCCTTTATTTTTTTATTGTCAACAATTCCGCCGCCAATCTGATAAACAACCTCATTCATTGTAATGCCGAAAGGTACTTCAACGACACCGTAATGAACGGTTTTCCCGGTCAGACATAGTAATTTGGTTCCTTTGCTTTCGGCGGTTCCGATGGTGTTGTACCACATCGGGCCATGGCGCATGATAAAAGGAACATTCAGGAGGGTTTCCAGGTTATTGATTACGGTTGGTTTTTGCTGAAATCCGGAGATGGCAGGGTAGGGAGGCTTTTGTTGGGGATTGGCTCTTTTACCTTCCAGACAGGCAATCAGAGCCGTTTCTTCTCCAAGAACGTATGCCCCCGGAGCAGTCCGGATTGTAATAGTTAATTTAAAACCACTCCCGAAAATATCTTCGCCCAGTATCCCGTATTCTTTCGCTGTATTCAGGGCAAACTGCATCCGTTCCCTCGCCAGGGTATAATCCTCTTTCATGAAAAGAATAGCTCTGGAAGCGCCTGACGCATAAGCCGATAAGGCAATTCCCTCAATCACCAGATGCGGGTTACTTTCCATAATCAGGCGGTTGGTAAAGGCTCCGGGATCGCTTTCATCTGCATTGCAAATCAGGTATTTCTGATCAGCCCCGACGCCATAACATGTTTTCCATTTTCTTGCTGCCGGAAATCCGCTGCCACCCCGGCCACGCAATGAGCTTTCATCAATGAGGTCACATACTTTTTCAGGGGAATAGCTCAAAATGGTTTTTACGAAAGCACGATACCCGTCATGTACAATATATTCCTCAATAGATGAAGGACTTATATAACCACAATGCTCCAGAATGATTCGTTTCTGATGTTTGAAAAAAGCCAGGTCATGCAGAAATGGGGTATGTGCCCAGGGCTCAAGTCCATGTGTGGAAACCTGTCCAATCAGTTTATCATGTGCCACCGATCGGTTGAATACACCATCCAGAATCTCTGTCAGACTTTCCTCCTCCAGGTTGCCATAATACAAACGATTTTTACCCTGAAGCTGAACTCCCATTATGGGTTCGGCTGAACAAAATCCGGCGCAGCCAACAAATTTTATTTCGGCATCAATCTGATGTAATTCAAGGTATTCGCGTATCAGAATTTCAATATGATTCCCGCCGGCAGCTTGTCCACATGTACCGGAACCAATAAAAATATAGGGTTTGGGAATACGTTCAAACCGGTGTAATAAAAGCATATCACCAATTTCTTTCTCTGTATTACCGGCCCGGTTGTTAATCAGGTCGCGTATAAGATAAGAAAGGACAGGAGAGTTCATTTCAGGTTCCATTATCAGAGGGGTCATGAATTTTTAAGTTCATCAATGAGTTGGCGTAGTGCTGTGAGGTTCATTTTGGTGTAGTATTTCCCGTTAATGGTTAAAACGGGTCCTGTTCCACACGCTCCCATACAGGCTGAATACTCCAGGCTGAATAAGCCATCTTTCGAAACCTGACCGGATTGTATTTTAATCAGCTTTTCAATTTCTGAATGGAGAATTTCGCCATCATTTATATGACAACTGGTTCCTTTGCAGATAGTTATGTGATATTGACCCTTGGGATTGAAGCGAAAATGATCATAAAAGGAAGCCACTCCGTAAATCTTTGTTGATGGCAATAACAGATGTTTACTGGTCTTAATCATCGCCTCCTCGGATATATACCCCATTTCTTCCTGAATCTGTTGCAGGATCGGAATCAGGTTATCCCGCTGATATCGTGGAAATCGGGCTAAGATGCTGTCAATTTTTTCCATGCTTGTTTTCAGCCTTGTTGTGTATTCTTTTTTTTTACAAAATTAATGTAAAACTCATAAACGAACAATTTTATTTGTGAAATATTTAACAATGTTAACAATTTAACAAAGGATTTTCGATTTTTTTTCTATTTTTGTTGAAGATAATAGTCATATGCCGGAAAAT
>CAYLTH010000015.1:0-11513 GCA_964386485.1 uncultured Bacteroidales bacterium
CGTCACGCGTCACTCGTCACTCGTCACGCGTCACTCGTCACTTTTTTCTCTATCTTTGCCCCCCTCATGGTAGCCGTAAACAACATTCTCATTCAATTCGGAGGCGAAGTCCTGTTCGAAGACATTACCTTCAACGTTAATCCCCGCGATCGCATCGGACTTGTTGGCCGGAATGGTGCCGGGAAAACTACGCTGCTAAAGGTTATCTCCGGACAACTTCAACCCGATGCCGGAATTATTACCGGCCCGGCCGATATGACAATTGCATATCTGCCTCAGGAAATGAAACTCAGCAGTAAAAAGAAACTGTTTGAAGAGGCCTTGCTGGCATTCGAGGAAATTGCTTCACTTGACAAGGAAATCCACAAACTAACCGCCGAGCTTTCCGAACGCACTGATTATCATTCAGATGCCTATATGAAAATCATCAGTAAACTGAACGACCGGAACGATAGGTTCAATTTGTTGGGCGGGCATTCCATTGAAGAAGATACAACAAGGGTACTCAAAGGGCTGGGTTTTTCGGAAGATGATTTTAACCGCCACATGAATGAATTCAGCGGGGGCTGGCAAATGCGGGTTGAACTGGCCAAGATTTTGCTGAAAAAGCCTTCGGTTCTCTTACTGGATGAGCCTACCAATCACCTGGATATTGAATCCATTCAGTGGCTGGAAGGATTTCTGCAGGATTATCCAGGAGCCGTCATTCTGGTTTCGCATGACCGGGCCTTGCTCGATCATATAACCAACCGCACGATCGAAATTTCGATGGGCAGATCCTATGATTACCGCTATGCCTATTCCGATTATGTGGTAAAACGCGAAGAAGAACGGGAAACCCAGATGGCTGCCTTTCAAAATCAGCAGTCTCAGATTGCTCAGATTGAAAAGTTTATCGAACGTTTCCGCTATAAGGAAACAAAAGCCCGTCAGGTGCAGTCGCGCATTAAACTGCTCGAAAAAATGGATGTCATTGAAGTCGATCAAACGGATTCCAGTGCCATGCATTTTAAGTTTCCGCCTGCTCCTCATTGTGGGAAAGTGACGGTTGAAGCCGAAAACCTCAGTAAATCCTATGGGAGTAAACTGGTTTTAAAATCATTGGATTTTTCGATTATCAAAAATGATTTTGTAGCCTTTGTCGGGAAAAACGGCATGGGCAAAACAACCCTGTCCCGCATGATTATCGGTGATATTGATTATACCGGAATGCTGAAACTCGGTCATCAGGTTAAAATCGGATATTATGCTCAGAATCAGGCAGAAATGCTGGATCCGGAGAAAACGGTTTTCGAAACCATTGACGATGTGGCAGTAGGGGAGATCCGACCCAAAATCCGGAATATCCTGGGGAGTTTTTTGTTTGGCGGCGATACCATTGATAAGAAGGTCAAAATCCTTTCCGGAGGCGAAAAATCGCGGCTTGCCATTGCCAAATTGTTGCTGACTCCGGTGAATTTGCTGGTACTCGATGAGCCCACCAATCACCTCGATATGGTTTCCAAGGACATCCTGAAAAATGCGCTGATCCGGTTTGACGGGACGCTAATCGTCGTATCACATGATCGTGATTTTCTTCAGGGGCTGACGAATAAAGTTTTTGAGTTTCGCGATCACAAAATCAGGGAATATCTGGGTGATGTATATGATTTTATTGAAGCACGGAAAATTGAAAGCCTGCGCGAACTCGAACGGAATAAAAAAACATCCTCGTCCGGTAATAAATCCGATGCAGGATCACAGAACAAACAGAATTACGAAAAGAAGAAACTTGCTGAAAAGGAGATTCGCAAGGCCTTTAACTTCCTGAAATCCTGTGAGGAGGAAATTGAAAAGCTGGAAAATGAATTGGCTGTCATGGATAAAATGCTGGCAAATCCGGAATCGTTTTCGAAGGAAATGGCTGAAAAAGACATCTTTTCAGAATATGGTCAGCTCAAGCAGAAACTCGAAGATGCCATGATCCGCTGGGAAGATGCGCATACGGCATATGATGTGATCAGACAGGAATCAGATTAATGGATTCGGTTTAGAAGATTGTTCGCAAAAACAGATAAACGTTGTTTCTTCCCGACATCAATTTTTAGCGTATTCAAAATTTCTATTGAATGCTTGAACAAGCGTTCCATCTCATCCTGAGCTATTTCCCGGATTTGTAAGTCAAGATAAATGTCAACAATCCGTCGGTGGATTTCTTCTTCTTTACCCGAATTCTTATGGTAAAGACTGGACAGTTCCTCCCGGGTATCCTTGCCGGCGAGTTCCATTGATTTCAGAAACAAATAGGTTTTTTTACGGGCACGGATATCCCCGCCGGTCTTCTTTCCAAAAAGCTGTTCATCTCCGAATAAATCCAGATAGTCATCCTTAATTTGAAAACAAAGGCCGAGTTGTATTCCGAAATCATACAAAATTTTTGCTTCATCAGGCTCAGCACCTCCAATCAAAGCACCTGTTTCGAGACTACAGGCAAGCAATACTGCTGTTTTTAAGCGGATCATTTCGAGATAATCACACAGGCCAATTTTCTCAGATGTTTCAAATTCCATGTCAAACTGCTGACCTTCACACACCTCCCTTGCAGTTTTTGCAAATAACCGGATAATATCAGGAGTACGTTCAGATTGAACCCGGGCCATATATTCCGTTGCCAGAGCAAACATGGCATCCCCACTGAGAATAGCTGTATTGGCATCCCATTTTTTATACACTGTTTCCTTCCCTCGCCTTAAAGGGGCATCATCCATGATATCATCATGAATCAGAGTGAAATTATGAAAGAGTTCTATGCCAATTGCTGCATTTATAGCCCTTTCCGGTTCCTCAGACCAGGTATCACAGGCCAGCAGTACCATCATTGGACGCAGCCGTTTTCCACCCTGTGCCATGGTGTAGGCAATCGGATCAAATAAGCCGGCAGGCTTTTCCGGATACTGAATTGAAGCAAAGGCAGTGTTGAGCATTTCCTGAAGTTGGTCCAGGCTTTTCATAATTGGTTATTTTGCTGTAAATCAATGAAATCCATTGGAGGCTTTTCCGTTTTTAAACAGAAAATCAGGGTTGTCAAGGATGCGCTGTATCCCATCCTCCAGACTAAGCGGTTCACGGGTCATCAGGTGTGACCGAAGCTTAGATGTGTCAGGAAAGCGGCGGGTCATATCTCCTTCTTTTAAAGGAGGTAAATGAATGATTTCTGAGGATGAACCTGTTTTCCGGATAATGGTTTCAGCCAACTCCAGCATTGTAATTTCATGATCGCCGCCAATATTAACTACATCGTTGATAATCAAGTCGTTATTTAATGCATGGGTTGTTGCTTCTACATTATCATCAATGTAGAAAAATGTTCTGGTTTGTGAGCCGTCTCCATAGATCGTGATGGGTTCGTTCTTTATTGCCAGATATATAAACCTTGACATTACAAATTCCTTATCCTGACAGGGACCATAGGTGTTGAAAAAGCGAAAAATTGTAAAGTCGAGATCAAATTCCTGCTGGTAAGAGCGCAAAAAAGCTTCACCAGCATTCTTAACAACAGCATACGGAATTCTGGAATTTAATGGGGTAGTATGTTCATTCTGAGGCAGTACAACAGGTTCCCCATACACTTCTGAAGAGGATGCAAAAAACACTCTTTTTACACCGGAATTCTTAGCCAGACTTAAAATATTTTCGATTCCGTGTAAGTCGTTCAGAACTTTAATGGGTTGCTCCTGAGTACGTCTTACTCCAACGAGGGCAGCATAATGGAAAATGTAATCAAAAGCAAAAGCGTGACACACTTCTGCAATATCATTGTAATTATTCACATCACAGCGGATAAACTTCCAGTTGGTTTTTGGACTCTGTGGAAGTCGCCTTGTCGAACCTGTCAATAAATTATCAACAATGATCACAAAATTATCCGGATCCCGGATTAATTTTTCTGCTAAAGCACTTCCAATAAATCCGGCACCTCCGGTAATCAGGATTTTTCTATTCATTACAGTTTTTTATCTGTTTTGTTCAACGAGTTTTACCAGATATTCACCATAGCCGCTCTTTCGCAATGGTTCTGCAATAGTCAGCAATTGAACTGCATTAATAAAGCCCATCCGGTAAGCTACTTCTTCAATACAGCCAATCTTCAATCCCTGCCTGTCTTCAATTACTTCAACAAATTGAGATGCCTGGAGCAAAGAATTAAAGGTACCGGTATCCAGCCAGGCAGTACCCCGACTCAGAATACCCACTTTTAGCTTACCTTGTTCCAGATAATATCTGTTCACATCCGTAATCTCATATTCGCCGCGTTTGCTGGGTTGAATATTCCGGGCTACCTCAACCACGGAATTGTCATAAAAGTATAAACCCGGAACTGCATAATTGGAGCGGGGTTGAAGAGGTTTCTCCTCAATGGAAACAGCCTTCATGGAAGCATCAAATTCAACAACTCCATAGCGTTCCGGATCATTCACATGATAGGCAAATACAACTCCGCCTTCGGGATCATTATTGGATTGCAGCAATTCCTGCAAACCGGCACCATAAAAGATATTGTCACCAAGGATTAATGCTGCTTTATCATTCCCGATAAAGGGTGCTCCAATCACAAAAGCCTGAGCCAGTCCGTTTGGAACTGCCTGTTCCTCATAAGAGAATGCACATCCGATTTGTTCACCTGTTCCGAGTAATTTCCGGAAATGAGGTAAATCGTGAGGTGTTGAAATGATTAAAATTTCCCGGATTCCGGCCATCATGAGCACAGAAAGGGGGTAATAAATCATCGGTTTATCATAAACCGGCATTAATTGTTTACTTACAGCCAGTGTAAGTGGATGAAGTCTTGTTCCGGAACCTCCGGCTAAAATGATTCCTTTCATATACCCTGATTTTATGGTTTTTTTTCATTGGAATTCTGTTCAGCAGAGCTGGTAAGCAGCGAATCACCGGAATCTTCGGGCTCTTCATCCAGAATTTCCAGAAAAGGTTCGTCAAAGTTGCGGGTACTCCACTTATCCAAAGATAGTAATAAAGCTGGTAATAAAAACAGATTCGACATCATGGCCATCAACAGCGTAAACGAAATCAGGTAACCCATGGCCTGTGTGCCTCCGAAAGAAGAAAGACTAAATATAGCAAATCCCAGAAACAATACTGTGGACGAATAAATCATGCTGTAACCGGTTTCACTCATCGCAGTAATTACAGACTCCTTGATATTCCATTTGGTATGATGCAGCTGAAACCGGTATCGGCTTAAGTATTGGATCGAATTATCCACAGATATACCCAGTGCAATGCTGAAAATCAGGATGGTACTTGGTTTTATCGGGATTCCAAGATATCCCATCATGGCAGCAGTCAGAATCTGTGGCAGTATATTGGGTATGAGTGAAATGATGACCATCTTTGCTGAATTCAGCAATAGAGCAAGTAGTAGTGCTATCGTTACAACCGCCAGAATCAAACTGCTGATCAGATGATTGGTCAGGTATTTGGTGCCTTCCAGAAATACAATACTCGTACCCGTCATGTCAACATGAAATTTATCCGGATTGAAAATGGAGTCAATAACAGGGCGCAATTCATCATGAACCTTCTGAATTTTATCTGTTCCGATATTTGCCATTTGAACACTGATGCGGGTTACCTGCAGACTTGAATCCACAAAGGAGTTGATAATTGTCCTTTTCCCACCTTTCATCGAAGGAACATAGCTCATAATAAACCCGATTTCCTGATTGCCAGGCAAGGAATACATGGCTGTGTCTCCATTGTAATAGGCTTGTTTAGCTGATTTTACAACCTCAGCAATACTGAGCGGATGCGAGAAAATAGGGTAGGTTAACAAGGAATCCTGTAAACGATCAATTTTTTGTATCGTAGATAATTTAAGAACTCCCTTTTTCTTTTTAGTATCAATTACAATTTCAAAGGGAATAGTTCCTTTAAATTCTTTTTCAAAAAACAATAAATCCTGATAAATACGATCTTTCTTTGGCAGGTCATCTACAACGCTACCTCTTGATTTTAAAAGGGTTACACCAATGATTCCAACTACTACTACCGATAAGGAGATAGTATAAATAAGTTTCCTGCGATGTTGTACGGTATAAATAATCCGGTTCAGAATTCCCATGGTAAACCTGTTATCAAGGTGCTTGAGATGCCGGTCGGATGGAGGATCCAGGTAACTGAAAAAGATAGGGATCAGGAAAAGCGTTAATATGAAAATTACGATGATATTGATCGATGCAATAATTCCAAATTCAACTAAAAGTTTATTCTGTGTCTGGATGAAGGCTGCAAATCCAATCGCTGTCGACAGATTGGTCATCAGTGTGGCATACCCAACACGTTTTACAATACGGGAAAGAGCCAGAACTTTATTGCCATGTGCCCTGTACTCATAATGGTACTTGTTTAACAGGAATATGCAATTCTCCACCACTATTATTATAAGAAGTGGTGGAATAATTCCCGTTAGCATGGTGATCTTGTAATTAAACAGGGCAATAAAGCCCATCGCCCAGATAATACTGATCACAACAATCAGCATCGGGAAAATCACAGCTTTCATGCTTCTGAAAAAGAAGAACAATGCCAGCGAGGCAATGATTAAGGCAAGTATCATGAAAAGCTTCAACTCATGCTGAACTTTTAGTGATATTTTTGTCCGGATAAACGGCAAACCCGAATAATATACCTGAGTCTGATGTTTTTTTCCGAATGCATCTACTTTCTCCGTGAGTTCATCGATAAGTGCCAATCGGCTTTTGTTGAATAATTTTGATTTATTCAGTGTGATCGCCATCAGAGTAGCATTCGATTCCGGGTTGTAAATCAGCCCTTTGTAAAAGGGAAGCGAAATTATTTTGTTCCGAAGGCTGTCTAATTCAGATTGAGAAGTTAAACTGTCCCTGAGCAGTGGAAGAAAATCAAATTTATGATTTTCGTCATTCCGGCTTAACTCATAGAGCCGTCCTATCGAAACCACCCCTTCAATCCCTTCGGTTTTCTTTATGTCATCACTCAACTGAACCCAATCCTGAAAAAAATCAAGTTCAAAAAGGCGGGGATCTTTCACCCCGACCACGATGACACTGCCATCCTCCCCAAATTGTTTCTTAAACTGGTCGTATTTTATACTAATAGAATCTGTTGCCGGTAATATCCTGGCCATCTCATACGATAGCGCGACTTTTGTTGCCTCATATGCCATGAATCCTGTGATCAGTACAACACCAATCAGGATTCCCAGGCGGTTACGTAAAATAAACCTGACCAGAAACGTCCACATATATCTTTATTGTTTTTTAACAGGAAACTCTTTATTGCCAAAGCTTTCCGGTTTTTTGTCGTCTTTATATTTTGAGGGGCACTTTAATAACAGATTGCTGGCTACAAACGAATCCGATTCCATTTTTCCGACAACCACTACCTGCTCCGATTTTTCGAAATCCTGAGGTTTGTTGCTGTTATGGATGACCTTCCGCTTAACACCTTTATTGTCAATCATATAAAACGAAAACTGATTGGCATTCACTTTCGTGTTGTAATAAATGGGTTCCGTTGTATCCAGTTTGCCGACTACATGAAACTCCTTGCCGGGATGCGCCAGAGCCTCGGAAAAGTCAGCATAGGTACTCGTATTCACGAAAGTACTGACAATGACACCCAGACCGACGGCGATGACAATGATGATTAATATATGTTTAATTTTCATTTGATTTTAGGTTATTTAGAATTCTCTTTGGATGAGTTTGCATTCATCTCATCCGCTTTCTTTTCCAGCTTACGTACTTTACGGTCGAGGAAAAATAGTTGGGTGATCAATCCTCCAAAGATTATAACGATCACCAGGACAACTACAAACATTTTGTTTTCAAGCATATGCCTTGTTTTCTAAATCAATATTACGATAATTCCTCGAGATTCTTTTCGAGTCGGTTAATCCGGATCCGGATACTGAGTATCCAGAAACCGAGTGAAATCCATCCGATTATGGCCGGATAAAATACCAGCCTCATGGTATTGTCAAGTTCTTTAACAGTCATTTGTGCATCCTTGCCTTTTCCCGGATGAAGTGATGATTCGGCCATCCGGGGAAGTACAAACAGGAACAATATCAGGATCACAAATGCAAAAATATTGTACACCGCCGAAACGCGGGCGCGTTTATTGCTTTCATCAAGAGAATTGCGCAATACCGTATAGGCCAGATAAACAAGCATAGTGACGGCAGCTCCGTTAAGCAGGGGGTCATTGGTCCAATAATTTCCCCATGTGTTTTTTGCCCAGACCATACCTGTTGTGAGGCCGAGTATTCCAAATAAAATTCCGGTATTCACAGCCTCAGAAGCAATTATATCGTCCTTTTCGTTGAATTTATAAAGGAATTTTATACTGAAGACAACTGAGGTCCCAAACATGAAAATCATACTAAACCACATGCAGACATGAAAAAACAGATTCCGGATGCTTTCTCTGATAATGGGTAATTCCGGGACATGGATAAGTAATCCGGCCACCAGGGTATACACAAGAAAAACAATAGCAATTAGTTTCCAGTAATTGGTTTTAAGCACTTTGTTGAATTTTAAGCGGCAAAGATACTATTCTTTTAAAGCATTTCCGCGTCTCTCTGCCTAATCACGCCAAAGGTATGGGAACAATAATCCCGAGAGGATGATAATAATGATATTCAATCCGGTAAGCGCCAGCAGGCCTGGCCAAACTGCTGCTCCCGAATTCATTTCGAGTGCCTGTTTAGATATTTTAATGAGTAAAACCAGTAATGGCAGGATAATCGGAAATCCAAGTACTGCCATCAATGCAAAATTATTATTGGTTCGGGATGCAATGGCAGACACCATGGTAAATAAAGAAGCAAACCCCGTTCCGCCCAATAAAATGCAGGTGTAAAAAAGGAGATGGTTATGTACAAAATTACCCAAAAAAAGATTGAATATGATGATAAATAGTACTGATAAAAGCATCATTAACAGCATATTGTAGACCATTTTTGCCAGTATTACTGACTGAGCACTCGCCATAGTATAGTAATAATAATGGCGTCCGGGACTTTCCTGAATAAAACTTTTGGAAATGGCATTCACCGCTGCAAAGAGCAGAATAACCCAAAAAAGCGCATTCCAGGTAAGCGGTTCAATAATGCCACCAAAGGCCAGAGAGCAAAGAAAAATGGTCGAAACGATGTAAAGCAGAATTCCGTTTATCGCATACTTTTGCTTAAATTCGAGACGGATATCCTTGATAACCAGTAATTTGATTTCAGTTAACTGGGTCATTCAGATTAAAATTTCAAGCCAAGCGTCATGATAAAGCTTTGAGAAAGGAAATCATTTTTCACCGGATTCAGGACAGAGGGGCTTATCTCATACAGATAATAGTCCTCGGAAGCAGTAATATGCTGGTAGGCAAAATCGATAAAGTAGGTTTTTTCACGAATTCCTAATCCAAAAGAGATGGTGCTTTTTTCACCATCATTGATTCCTGATTTAAACGGACTTCCATACATGCCGTATCCTCCCCTGAAACTAAACTGGTCGAATCTCCATTCGGTACCCAGCCGGATATTGTGTGCTGCAGTATAATTAGATCTTACAGCATTATTGGCATCGAAGAAATCATCCGCATTGTCAGAACGCAGGCGGGCTTCGGAATAATCAACATATTCATAATCAGCACTGATTAATCCTGACTTCCCGATAATAAAAGCAATAGCCCCTGTCATACGCATGGGTGTAGTTAATTTGTAATCAAATTCGCCTTCCGGAGAGTCAGCATCGTAATTATCTCCGTTGCTAAACCGGGATTCAACAGAGCTGGAATAATTATCATGCATGCTGTAAAATGAGGTTGGCGTATGGATCGAGGCACCGATGCGAATAAAGTCAATCGGTTTAAAAATAATACCCAGTTTAAAGTTAATCCCACTTCCGGTAGTGGTCAGATCATTATGGTAGCTAAACTCCTGAAACTCATTGAATAATGGCAAAATAGGACTTTCCAGGGCTATTTCAGTGTAAGTGCTTTGTTCTTTGTAGCGCAGATATGGAAAACCAAGTGTCCCACCAATATAAAAGCGGTCATTGTAATTGGCACCCAGTGTAAAAACCCATTCATTCATCGAACCACTGGTTTCTATGCTTTTACGTTGAGTAACACCTGCAGAGGGTTTAGCATTCGAGTAATGATTTGAATTTCCTGCAATTGTATCCAGCAACCAGGTGTCAAAACCGAGTTGTGTATCAAATCCGTTCAGGTCATCCCAGGCATTACCGTTGGCATAGTTTACCCATGAATCAAGCATCGAACTGCTTTGATTCTGTCCTTCCAACAGAATACGGTTATTGAAATTCTGTAAGCGGTTTATACCAAACCCGAACTGGATATTTTTCCAGCCGGTTTCATCTTTTTTTGCTTTTCCCGGGAAACTCATAACCATACCGGCATGACCCAGATTAAAGTTGTAACGGAGATCATCCATTGATTTTCCATTGTATGTGGCTGTTGTTTTGCCGATATACATCGATGGGGAGAACGACATCTCGGAAGTTTTATACAAACCGATTCCGGCCGGATTTACACTCAATGTAGTGAAATCTGCACCGACAGCACCGAAGGCACCACCAAGTGCGACATAACGGGCTGATCCGCCAAACATTAAATTTGAATAACGAAGGGCATCAACCTGATTTTGGGCAAATATTCCTGTTGCGAATGCTGTACCAAGCAGCATTAAACCAATTTTTTTCATAAGGCGTTCAAAATTGTATTATTAAAAATGAAACGAATTATCTTCTTTTTCCCGAACCTGAGGACGAAGAACCGGATGAAGAACCTGAGGAGGATCCTGAGGATGATCCTGAGGAACGTGTAGAGCTACCCGATGAATTCCCACTTGAGCGAGGACTGTCGGAACGGCTGGGTGGTGTATAGCTTGGACGTGATTCTGATTGCTGACGCGACTGACGTTCCGGAGTATAGGATGGTGTCGGTGCAGGGCTTGATTCCCGTTGGGTTCCGGGTGAAGAATATTGACGTTGTTGATTTTGCGGGCGTGTAACATTCGGGTTTACCGGTTCACGTCTTACCTGTTGATCCGGAACCCGTTCTGTTTTAGGACTGGAGTATTCCTGACTTGATTTAGGCTGAGTATAGTTGGGAGAAGTGTAAGTGCGTGGTTTACTGTAGCGTTGTTCAGGAACCTGTGCATTTTGACGGGTTGTAGTTTGCGGACGGGTAGCACGTTGTGTGCCCTGCGTATTTTGTGAGGGTTGAGTTGGCTGATATCCCGGGTTTGCCCTTTGGGTACCCTGGTTGGAAGAGCGCGTGGTTGTTGTTGGCGACTGGCTTTGAGCCGGAGCCTGTTCCTCGCGGGTTGTATATTGTTTTACACGTTGTTCGGAGGTAGGTCTTCCGGTATTGGCCGGAGCAGAATTTGGAGCAGGGGATTCCTGAGTCCGTGTTGTTGGTTGAGTGCGGGTAGTAGCGCTTTCCTGAGT